>DHOO01000086.1 GCA_002409975.1 Firmicutes bacterium UBA5388 | reverse complement strand
ATTAGACAATTTTCATGGCGGTTTTTTTACCATTAGCGATGTGTTCTTTCATTATCATTTCGGCTTTTTCAACATCCCTATCCATAAAGGCTTTGATCAACTCATAATGTTCTTGTCTTGCTTCATTATGTCTGGCCTTCACTTTTAGCTTAGACATAATTCTAATTCTACTATTCTGATCGTAAATTTTTAAAAGAGTTTGGGCTAGGTATAAATTCTCCGTTGAGTTGGCGATGATGCTATGAAATTCACGATCGGTTCTGATATGCTCCTCGAGGTCAAATTTCCGGTTTGGATCAGCGTAAATCTGCAAATAAGGATCAAGTTGGGAAAGATCAATATGCGGTGTGGCCAATCGTGCCGCTAAAGGTTCCACCGCTTCTCGAACCGTATAAATATCAATAATGTCTTTTATTGTTATATTGGTAACAAAAATACCCCGTTTTGGGTAAATTGTGACCAAGTTTTCGTGTTCCAGTTTACTGAGGGCCTCTCGAATTGGAGTTCTACTGGACCGAATTTCCTCCATTAATTCTTTTTCTATAAGTGGAGAACCTGGAACTAATTCACAGTTGATTATCTTATTCTTTATTATTTCATAAGCTTGATCTCTAAGGCTTTTTTTGGACAATAAAATGCACCTCTAATATTTTACTCAACAAATGCTTACAACAATAATAATTATTATTCTTTCGTCATTATAACATACATATCCTTTATGTACCAATCATCTAAAGCCTTAGAGCAAAAATAAAATTATTGGAAACACGATTAATAAATAGACTAAAGTCGTTGTGATAAACGAAGCCATCGGAAGATGGTAGTTAATATTGTTTATCTTAGCCGCTACAACTGCATTTACTGCTGTTGGCGCTAATGAAAGAATACCAACTGTCCATAAAATGTGAGGATCGGAAATTACTAGCCTGGCGAGAAGAAGGGTAACTGCTGGGGTTAAAATAAACTTAATTCCTAAAAGTTCTAGTGTTTTACCATAATACCCTTTCATGGCTTCAAAATCCATGGCGTAACCCACCGGTAAAAGCGAAGTCCAGGCACTTAAACGAATTAATAAATCAAATGAAGTTTTTAAAAACTCCGGTCGCGGTAGCCCGGTTACATTCAACAATAAGCCAATCAATACTCCCAGTACCGGTAATTGAGTACGGTTTAAAAACAGGGATTTAAATGATATTCTGCTCTGAAATAAGATATTTTCTTTCTGGTAAAAATACTGCGCCAAAGGATAACAAAGAAGATAAATTACAAAACTATTAAATAACATTACTAGCCGCCCTAGCGTGTATCCCTCTTCTCCAAAAAGAATATAAATTGATAGTAACCCTACTGTGCCGCGGTTAGAAAGCATCGAGGCCAGAATATAACTACCCTGTTCCAGTGAGTTGTTAAATTTCTTTTTTACTAATATAAATGCCAAGATACCTGGAACAATCTGCATTACAACTCCTAGGACCGGTAGCCAAATAAAACCCACGTTTATTTTCATAGTCCAAATACTCAAAATTCCTAGCAAAGGAAAAAAGAGATAAACGTTCCACTCCATCAAACGGTCTACTGCCTTAGTGTTTAATCTTTTCCATCGCCTCAATAGATACCCAATAGTTAAAGGTAGAAGTAATTCAATAAGCAAAGCTAGCAATTTCTCTACCACAAACATGGATTCACCACGCTCTCCATAGTCTTTCTTTGCCTTTTACCTGAAAAAAATCAAATTCTATTCAAACAATGCTTGTTTGATACGCCTAACTTTGATTTACATGTGATGAGCGGTAGCCAGCATGAGCGACTATTACCAAAAATACCGTTTAACCACAAAATATAGTGTTTAACATTTATTCGAGGAATTGTCTAAGATTAGACAATTCCTAGTGGGCATATCAATAAATTGTGGTTAAATCTTGAATAATAGAATATGCAATTCCTTAACTCGGCTCAAGTGGTAGTTAATGTTGACGACTAGCATGATAGCATTAAGACAACTGCTAATTTTAGGCCAGAGAGGAGAGAAGATAAAGGCAAACGTCTTCACCTTCTCCCATCAATCTTTTATTTCTTAACAAACATTTTTTTTACATGGTGCATTACTTTAGTTTGACTTAGAATCGTTAGCACACAAGCGGCAAAAAAGATAAAACTAAGAGGTCGGTTAATTAGATACCATAAGTTGCCATGATGGAGAAAGAGTGCCCGTCTAAAAGATGAGTCTGCTAAATTTCCGAGGATTAAGCCTAAAATTAACGGAGCAGAGGAGTATTCCATTTTATTCAAAAAATAGCCAAGTACTCCAAAGACGAAAACCAGCAGGAGGTGGAAGGGGTTATTATTATAAGCATAAACCCCCACTACACAAAGGACAGCAATAATCGGGATCAGGATTTTCTGGGAGACTTTTAAGATGCTAACCATCGGCTTGGTAATGATTAGCCCACAAATGAAAAGAAATACTGATGCCCATAACAAGAGAGCGGCAAACTGGGGAATAATCTGTGGATGCTCGATACTTAGTAAGGGGCCTGGTCTGATCCCGTGTAACATTAATGCTCCTAACAGCATTGCTGCCGGGGGACTACCGGGAATGCCTAAACTAACCAAAGGAATGATCGCGCCCCCAATGGCAGCATTATTCGCAGTCTCTGGCGCCATTACCCCTTCATATACCCCAGTCCCAAATTCCTGTTTCCGTTTATGCCGGCGTTTAGCATCATCATAAGCCACCCAGGCGGCAATGTTTTCTCCAACCCCGGGCACAGCGCCGATACCAATTCCAATCGTTCCCCAGCGGAGAATATTAAAGAAATTCTTTTTGATTAAACTCCATATATTTATTGTGACCCGATCCTTTTTCGCTTCAATTTTAAACTGCGCCGAACGCATAGATTTTACAATCTGCGGTATGCCAAAGAAGGCAATGGTCATTGGGACAAAAGGTATCCCGGTAATCAAATTGGAAACACCAAAGGTCAAGCGTTCCCATCCTTGAATATCTTCCTGTCCCACCATACCCATGAGCAAGCCAATCAGTCCCGCAATCCAACCTTTAATTGGCAAATCCGGCGCTGAAATTGAACCACAGATCAAAATACCAAAGATCGCTAGCCAAAAAATCTCTGGAGAAGTAAATTCCAAGGCTAATTTGGTCATAAGTGGGGTCAAAAAAAGAAAGATCAGCATCCCAAATATAGTTCCAATAAAAGATGATATACGGGCGAGAATATTAGCGTTACTTGATTCCCCTTTCATTGCCAGTGGATATCCATCCAGACATGTGGCCGCAGCTGAACCTGTTCCAGGAATATTAATCAAAATCGCAGTAATTGATCCGCCATAAATAGCGCCAACATACACACCTAGCAGGATAATCAAAGCTTTTTCAAAGCTATATCCATAAGTTAACCCGGTAAAAAGAGCAATGCCAATAGTAGCTGAGAGCCCAGGCAGTACCCCAAAGGTAATACCAACCATTACTGCAGCAAACATCATTACTAAATTCCCCAGCGTAAAAAAACTAACAGAGGAGGCTAGAAAATCGCTGCTTATTTGGAGAAAACTTTGCAACAAACTCATTTGTTTTAACCTCCTAACTTCTTATGGTAAAGGAATTCTGGCCAGTGTGCGAAAGAAAAAATCTACAAGGAAAGTGGTGATGCCACTAATAATAATAATATTTAAAAACTTCGTCGCTTTAAAAGTGAGCATCATCAAGTTTAGGAAGATAAAAGTAGCCAGCCAAAATGGAATGTGGATTCCTAAAAGAGGGGTACGCTCCCACAACACAATCATATATAGAAATAAATAGCCAAAGACGATCACTGTATTCCAAAACTCTTTACTCTTAAACTTCACTAAAAACTTTTTCGGCGACAACCAACGTAAATCCCCACCTTGTCGCCGGGCAGTCACCAATAAGATCATAGCAGAGACTAACAGAAAAAAACCAATTAACAAAGTGGGTAAGCCAGGCGCAATATAAAATGCGCAGTCCGTTACCCGCATGGCTTCAAAAGAAATAACTAAAGAATATATGATCAAGGCAATACTGGCAACCATTAAGATCAGGGCGAATAAAACGTCCGTGTCACGCATGTTCTTTTTATCCTGGTCAATAATCATCTTTCTCCTCCCCTCATCGAGATCATGCAAACCGGTTGCAAACAGCAACCGGTTTGCCTCTTTAAATTAAAGTGTTTTATTCCAATGGAGCGATACCAAGCTCGGTAGGGGTTTTCTTTGCCAGTCCCAATTCATATGACATCCATGAAGCTACACTCTCCATTTTTGAGGCCAGTTTTTTCGCTTCTGCGCCCCAAAGACCTATCTTTTTCGAGCTTTGTGTTTTAACAAACTGATCGGTCTTGGGATCCTGTAAAGCCTTTTCGAAAGCTCGCCCAAAAGCAGCAACAACCTCCTCGGGCACATCAGCAGGCATCATAAATCCTAACCATTGGAAGAGGTTACTATATCCATTCTTGAGAGAAGGATAGTAATCGGTCGCCGGTTTGACATAACCAAAGTTTTCAAAATCCAAACCATTAACTTCTGTCATCACCAACGGTCTTAGCATGCCGCTTCTTACATATTCAATAACTTCACCGGCAGAGCAACTGACCGCATCAACCTCTCGGCTCAACAAAGCAGTAATTGCCGGCCCACTACCATTGTAGGGAATATGTTGAAATTTAACTCCTACTGCAGAACCGAGTTGAATCGCCTTAATATTCCAAAGTTTACCGCGTCCGGAATCACTAATTTTGATCTGATTAGGATGCTTACGCGCGGCCTCAACTAAATCCTCTATTGTTTGATAAGGTGATTTAGCATGAACAGCAATTACACCCGGCGACCCCCCGGCAATAAAGAAATTCCATTGATCCGCAGTTGGCGCCACATCATTTACCCCGAAAAACATCGATGTTTCAGAAGCGCCAAGCACTGTATATCCATCATGGGGCGCATTCCAGACTTTCATACCGCCATTACCACCGTTAGCGCCGGGAAGATTGTTACAAACTATGTTAACCCCAAGATCACGTTCCATTAAGGCCGACAGATGCCTGACCCAAGTATCGGTTCCTCCCCCCTGGCTTGAAAAAATATAAACAAAGATGTTCTTATTAGGGTAAGGTTTTGCCGCTACCGCCATTCCCATCACACAGATTAACAAAATAACAGTTAAAAAGGTCATCAATGTTTTTTTTCTTAGTTTCACTTAAAATGTCCTCCTTTTAATAATAGAATTAATTTCTCTTCTGCCGAGAATGGTTTTTAACTTATAGCTTTTACCACCTACTTTCCTAGAAAAATAAGCGCTGTTCATAAAGAACATCCTTACCATTAGTCTCATTTTTCACACCCCCCTGATTTAAGTGGGCTTTTATCTTTCATCCACAATTCGGTAATCGGATTTAACTTGACTTTTTTTAAGAGGGTGCAAAATGTGAGATTAGTTACAGGATGGAAAATAAGTACTGCATGCTTGCCGCAGGATTCCTCTTTAGCAATAGCGCTTCTATAGTTGAATCATCCAGACGTTCCGATATTTCCATCATTTTTAGGGTATTAGCGGTTACTACTTGAAAATTTTCAACCGTATTAATTTCCTTGGAGAAGACATCATAGGCAAACCAGTCGTTATAACCCAAACGGCGAAGATAATAAAAGAATTCAATAAAGTCTAGGAAATTATAGGCGCCGGGAATCATATCCCAGTCCCAAAATTTATCATTATCATTTAAATGCACATAGAAAAGACGTTTTTCCCTTGCTAACATCACCGCAGCCTGGGCCGGTCGCTCCCCGGCTTGAATCGAATGACCAATGTCAAGGGTAACACCGACATTAGGCAATCCTAATCGTTGGCAAAAAGCCAATGTTTCTCCGGCATTCCCCAATAAACAGCGCGCCCGAGGGTCATTCCACTTATACTCGATACAGATTTTAACCTCCGGTTGATAAGAAGCGGCTGCCCCGATAGTCTCTTCCATATAATCATAAGCCTTATTGTAATCCATCTCAAAGAGATAATCATGCCCTTCATTTAATGGGCAAGTAGTTATTCTTTTACATCCCAACTCCACAGCAAAATCCATTGCTTTTTTTAAGTCCGCCACCACTTCCCGCCTTTCCGATTCCAGCTGTGAAGAGAAAGACCCTCGCAGCCAATGCCCGGTTCTGCGGGAACGAAAATTAATTGCCGAAACTCCTAGGTCATACTGGGTTAATAAAGCTTTTAATTGTGACGGTTCGACAAAATCCTGAGGATAACAAACTTCTAAGCCGCTAATATTCTTTACTGCCGAAGCCATTTTCATTTTTTCGGCAAGCGGCCTATTTTCTTGATAGGTTATGTATCGATTCTTTACCTCTCCCAGAAATCCTGAAATAATAGCCAACTTTGGCATGGTGACACCCCTCAATAGTATTTTTAGCAGCTTTGCCTTAAAGATTGCTTTAAAAATCTTGTGCTTGCTTCGATGGACTGCTTTTCCCAAAGTAAAACTTCTTCTTGTGACTTATTTTCGTCCCTACGAATTGTCATTTCTAAAATAATTGATAAGTTAGGCTTGTTTCTTAAAGCGCGGTTAACCAATTCTGCTGTTGCTAGCTGTCCTCTTCCTAATGTTGTTCCTGTGATGAAGTATCCTGCTTCAACTTTTTTAATTACGAAGTCCTTTAAATGCATCGACAAGAGATAGGGCTGTATCAGATGAAAAGTCTCTTCCGGACGTTCCATAAATCCTAGACCGTTCGTAGTATCAAAGATTAACCCTACCCGTGAATGATTAACCTCTTTTACAATCTCCACTAATTCCTTAGTACAAAGGTCAAAGTGATTTTCAATCCCCACGCTCATCTCCGCTTCTTCCAAATAGGGGAGAAGAGCCTTGAGCGCTTTTATGCTTCTTAGTTGTAAGTCATCATCTTCCCGAAGCGATTGATGATCTCCTAGAACGATCCGTAGAAACTTACTGGAAAGGACCCTCGCTATCGATAAGTGTTTTTGACAATTCTCCATAGATATACCCTTCATGCCCAGTTCAATAAATAAGCCAAGTCGTTTAGCCCTTTCCCTAATCTGAAATAATTCCTGTTCAGATAAATTTACATAGTTTAGATTTTCACAAAGTTGCACTCCTTGGTAACCTAATCGAGCCGCTTCATCCAAAAAATCTAGTGTATTCATGGGTTTTTCCGGAATAAAGTCACGACATCCAATGGCATAACGATAAGCAAAACTACCAATCCCAAGCTTAAATCCATTTTTAATCATCGATCCCCCCTTTCCTGTGCTTGTATACAACATATATATATCTCGTATATATAACTTATTCTACTTCTTTTAACCAATTCCTGCTTAATATTTTTTATTTTATTTTGAAGTAGAGATCTGCTCCATGAGTCACGATCCCAATACGAGCATCACCTGTTAGTTTTTTGCACTCATCCTCCACAGCCTTACTCAAACTCTCCGACCACTCCAGCCCGATTCGGGAAGCTTCTTCTTTGTTAATACCATCACTAATTAAAACAATCCGGGCGCGTTCCCGGTTTAGATTCATAGCCAGATAAGTAGCTAAAGCGACCTTATCCTTAATCTCGCCTCTGCGATATGCTTCCTTTGCCTCTTGCGCATTACAAGTTCCCAGTTTAACAAGATCGGGATGATCAGGAGCAATGCCTTCCGAATCGGATGCTGCTAAAATAAGTGTTCCTCCTGGTTTAACTGCCATACAGCAGTTGTTTAGGGCTTTAATCGATTGCCAAAAATCTAAATCCGCCGGGTAGGAACTGGCGATAACGAGATCACAAGGTTGAGCAATTTCAAAGCAATATATTTGTTCAGCAGTTTTTACCCCCTCGCGGTGAGCAAGGACCGGGTCACCTGCAACTACTCTAACTATTTCATGGTCCGCATTAAGCACCGTATTTAGGATCATAGTCAAACCGGTTTCACGCGCAATATATTCAATCTGCTGTCGAACAGAATTTTCCGCATTACCTGTTATCTGGTGGACATTCTCGGCGGCCAAGTAATGAGTTTCAGCAGTCGTAACCATTCCACAAACGCCAGGTTGAACCATTTTAGCTCCTCCAGCAAATCCCGCATACATATGAGGAATGATATTACCGATAGCAATACTAATATCGCTTTCGTAATAAATTTTATTTACCATAATCGGAATAGAGCCGTCACTTACCTTAACTTCAACCATGTTTTCTATATCCTTATAATCATGGTTAATGAAACGAATTCTTGTGGTCATCTCCTCCCCATAACGATTGATAATCTCCTCTGTTGTCATTAACCGGTGGGTCCCCAAACATATTAAGGCTGTGATCTCTTCGTCTTTTACGCCAACTCTGTTTAATTCATTAACTAAAACCGGCAAAATAACTTTTTGCGGAGTTGACCTGGTCATATCATCAACCAACAAAACTACACGCTTACCTTTCTTTTTCACTAATTCGTCAAGTGTAGGAAGACCAATTGGATTACGTAGGGCTTTTTCAACCTCTCTCTCAGGTTCTGGAACTCCAGGTAAATTACGGGGTGATGCCACCCAGGAAAGATTATCAGCCGGCGCCTCAATCGTAATTGTTTTATTACCAAATGGAATTTGAACTTGCTTCATTATTAACTCCACTCCTCAAATATTTTTGGCTCTGCAACATGTATACAACATATATACTTCATTGAAAATGAAAATCCTCTCATTTTGACTCATTTTTTAAAAGGGACTTTTGATCTCATATATTTAAAAACGTTCTCCAATACCTTGACACGAAATTATTTACAAGCTAAAATCATATTAGAAACATTCACGCTATAATCTTGTTTGGTAACGAAATAGCAAGCGATGTTTTTTTAACCAATTTAATTGTCTGACAATCTGTTAACCCAATGATAGGACCTAATGAATTTAATCGAAATGCGAGGTACATTCTTGTGAGTGATTTTATTGTTAATAAAGTTAGTAAAACCACCGTTACATCCGCAATTATGGAGGAGTTTGTTCGCATCTTAATTGAAGGTGAGGTCAAACCAGGAGACAAAATCCCTTCTGAACAGGAATTAGTTAAAATGTTAGGGGCAGGTCGTTCTTCAGTTCGTGAAGTTCTCTCTGCTCTAGAGCTTATCGGCATTATCGAACGGCGAGTAGGAGATGGGACCTACATTACCGATAATATAAACAGCAAAGCCTTTTCTTTGATCATGACAATCGTAGCGCAGAACACTTCCGTGTTATTTGAAGCCAGGAAAGTCATTGAAGTTGGCCTGGCCTCACTGGCAGCGGAAAAAGCAACACCGACCGATATCCAAAAATTGAATGGCTATTTGCTGCAAATGAAAGAAACTATTGATGATAAAGAAGTATTTACCAACATTGATCTTAATTATCACTTACACTTAACCACGATGTGCGGAAATTCTTTCTTACAAAACATGATGATTCCCCTCTCCACTTTTCTCAATGCCTGGCGTGAAAAGTCTGCGCGTTCAAAGGCTGCCCGTGAAGCGGCGGTTGATTGTCATACCAAGATCCTGGCTAAAATAGAAGAAAGAGATCCTATTGGGGCCAGCGCCGCAATGTTTGACCATTTAAACCAAATTCAAGAATTTTTTTTAAAGGAGGATCAAAAAGAAGTTTAACTGTTTCATCCGTTGTTCGAAGGATTATTGCAAACTGGTATTACATTACAAGGAGGAATCCTAAATGGAGTTGACTAAAGAACGCCTAGTAGAACTTAAGCAAATCAGCACAAACCTTCGTCACACTATTTTAGAGATGATCCATACGGCGGGTTCCGGACATATCGGCGGCAGTCTTTCCTGCGTAGAAATTATTACTACACTTTACTTAGAGAAAATGAATTTTGATCCTCGTAATCCATTAGACCCAGGTAGAGACCGCTTTATTCTCTCTAAAGGCCATGCTGTCCCAACACTTTATGCCATGTTGAGTTACTTGGGATTGATTCCCCGTTCCGAATTGCTAAAACTACGAAAGATCGGTTCCATCTTGCAAGGTCATCCGGATATGAGAAGCGTACCGGGGATTGAGATGTCAGCCGGTCCCCTCGGTCTCGGTCTCTCCGCCGGAATTGGTATGGCGTTAGCTGCTCAACTAAACAAGGAGTCCTATCATACTTATGTCTTACTGGGAGATGGAGAGCTACAGGAAGGAATCATCTGGGAAGCCGCCATGACCGCTAATAAATATAAACTCAACAACCTAACCGCTATTTTAGATAATAATGGGGTGCAGTTAGACGGTTGTTGTGAAGAGATAATGCCTTTGGGACAGGTAGCGGCCAAATTTGCGAGTTTTGGTTGGCAGACCCTAACTTGTGACGGACATAATATTGCCGAGCTTATGACCGCGTTTGAAAAAGCTGAATCCTACCATACTGGACCCAGCATTATTATTGCCAAAACCGTGAAAGGTAAGGGTGTTTCCTTTATGGAAGGAAAGAATACCTGGCATGGGAGAAAAATTGAGGTTGGTGATTACCGGCAAGCCATTGCTGAAGTAGGAGGAATTAGTTATGCTGAATAAATTACCGATCACGGGAAAAAAAGCCGTCCGGGCGGCTTACGGTGAAGCCCTGGTAGAGCTGGGGAACACCAATAAAGATGTCGTCGTCCTTGATGCGGATGTTTCATCTTCTACTCAAACTAAACTCTTCGGCCAAAAATATCCGGAACGCTTCTTTAATGTGGGAATCGCCGAGGGAAATATGATGGCGATGGCTGCCGGTTTTGCTGCTTGTGGGAAAATACCCTTTGTTAATACGTTTGCAGTTTTTATCACGCTCAGAGCCGGCGATCCGCTCCGCTCAGTAATCGCCTACCCTAATTTAAACGTCAAACTGGCCGGCGCTTATGCCGGACTCTCGGATTCTTACGATGGCGCTACCCATCAATCGGTTGAGGATGTAGCCGTCATGAGAAGTATTCCCAATCTTAAGGTAATTGTCGTCGCCGACGCCACTGAAGCGCGACTGGCCACTTTAGCCGCAGCTAAAATTGAAGGTCCGGTATATTTAAGACTCAGTCGCGCTGAAATCCCAGTCATTTTTGACGGAGAGTATAATTTTGTTTTCGGAAAAGCCCATCAACTGATTCCCGGTGATGATTTGACGATTATTGCCAATGGTTACATGGTTTATAAGGCCATGGAGGCGGTTCAAGCCTTAAATAGAAAAAGCATCTACCCCCGACTGCTAAATCTCCATACCGTTAAACCTTTGGATACAGAAGCTGTGATCACAGCGGCTAAAGAAACGGGAGCGATTTTAACTGTAGAAGAACACAGTATTTATGGTGGTTTAGGGTCGGCGGTCGCAGAAACCATCGCTCAAAATTATCCGGTTCCCATGAAAATTATGGGTTTTAACGATCGTTTTGGTGAAACCGGCGGCTATGAAGAGGTCCTGGCTAAAATGGGACTAACTATAGAAGAAATTGTCCTCAACGCGGAAAGACTGATCAAGAAAAAGTCTGAGCGTTAATTTATAACATAACTTTTGAGGAAAATTAATATAAGGAGGAATCATTATGGATTTAAAAGAACGTGCCGGGAAACTTCTCCACGATTTTAAAGGAGATAACTATGCTTTTGGTCTTAATGTTCTGGATAAAGTTGGTGAATTTGCTGCCGGCTATGGAAAGACAGCGCTGGTTATAAGTAATACCACTTATCTTCAGCCGGTGGCTGAGCAAGTGGTGGCCTCATTGGAAAAACACGGGGTAAAACTGGCGGGAGAAAGAATCGTTCCCGATGCCGGTCCCAACTGTCCACGGGAAGATGTCTATCGGATTGAAAGTTACATTTTACATTTTAAACCTGACTGTATCATCGCGATTGGTGGCGGGAGCACGATTGACGCCGGTAAGGCCGCTAATACCTTAGCAACTTTAGGTGACTACAGCCCCGAGATTGATACTTATTTCGGAACCGGTTTAGTGACAGAAGCTTTGAAAAAGACCGGGGAAAAATTATACCCCTTAATTGCGGTGGAAACCGCGGCCAGCTCCGGAGCGCATCTCACTAAATACTCGAATATCACCGATCCGGTTGCCGGACAAAAGAAATTGATTGTGGATGAGGCAATCATTCCCACCAAGGCGGTTTTCGATTATACGGTCACGGAAAGTATGCCGGTCAGTCTTACCATTGACGGCGCTTTAGATGGTATTGCCCACTGTTTAGAAGTTTTTTACGGTATCGGGGAAGCCCAATATGACCTGGCTAAAGAACTGGCGGAGGTAGCCGTTGAGTTGGTAGTAAAGTATACCGGTCGCGTAGTCAAAAACCCTCGTGACCATGAAGCAAGAGAAGCATTAGGACTGGCCACGGATCTTGGTGGTTACGCTATTATGGTCGGCGGAACTAACGGCGCGCACTTAACCAGTTTTTCACTGGTAGATATTGCGAGCCACGGTCGGGCCTGTGGGATTATGAACCCGTACTACACAGTATTTTTTGCTCCCGCCATTGAGAATAAACTAAGAATTGTCGGGGATATCTTCCGCAGAATCGGTTTTATTAGCAAAGACCTGGATAAGCTAAAAGGAAGAGAACTTGGTCTCGCCGTCGCCGATGGAATGGTGGCGTTTAGCAAAAGCATCAACTCCCCCACCACCCTAGCGGAACTCCCCGGTTTCAGTGAACAACACATTGAACGGGCTTTGGCCGCGGCCAAAGATCCCCAGTTAGATATGAAACTTAAGAACATGCCGGTTCCCTTAAAGGCGGCTTTAGTCGATGAGTATATGGCGCCAATTCTGGCCGCCGCTAAAACGGGGGATTTTAGTCTGATTAAGAATATGAATTAATTCTTAGCTAGCGTAAATAGAAAGATACGATCAGCGCTGTGTTGCTGGTCGTATCTGAATTATGCTTCTTATCTTACAGTGAGGAGAAGGAAAGGGGAATGTAGAAGATGAAAACTGTATCCGCCAACTTGGGCGCCAAAACCGTAGAAATAAGATTACCCGCTAATACTGAGCTAATCAGTATGGAAAAACCCACCCCTTTATCTAAACCGGCATCAAGAATCAAAGCGTCTTTGAATAATTTGTCCTGTGGTCCCAGCCTCGACCGGGTGATCACAGAAAAGTTACGACACAAGCCGAAAGCCAAAGCGGTGATCGTGATCTCGGACAATACCCGTCCGGTTCCCTACCGGGGTGAGAACGGTATTCTCTGGCCAATCATCGAAGAACTATTTGCCCACGGTATAACCGCCGAACAGATTCTGGTTCTCGTGGCCACCGGAACCCATCGCCCACTAACAGAAGAGGAACTCCGTTCCATGTTAGATCCTCGCCTTTTTACCGCGGGGATTACGGTTGAGAATCACGACTGCGATAACAAGGAAAACTTGGTTTATCTGGGACAAACCCGTCGCGGCAGTGAAGTGTATATCAACAAAAAATATATGGAAGCAGATCTGAAAATCCTTACCGGGTTGGTAGAAAGCCATTTCATGGCAGGCGCCTCCGGCGGACGAAAATCCGTCTGTCCCGGTTTGATCGGAAAAGAGAGTACCTATATCTTCCACGGTGCGCCGATCCTGGCTTCCCCTCAAGCTCGTGACCTTGTGCTTGAAGGAAACCCCTGTCATGAGGAAGCTTTGGAAGTAGCTAAAAAGGCCGGGGTTGATTATATCGTCAATGCGACTTTAGATCATGAGTTTAACCTAACCGGAGTCTTCGCCGGGGAATTAGAAGCCGCCCATCAGCAAGCGGTCGAGCGCATCAAAGAATACGTAGCTATCCCCTTAGAACGGGAGTACGATATCATCGTCACCCATGCCGGTTTTGCCGGAATCAATCATTATCAGGCAGCTAAAGTTGGGGTCGTTTCCATCCCCGCATTAAAAAAAGGAGGACGGCTGATCATTGTCGCCAATACTACCGACCAAGACCAAATTGGAAGCTCCACCTACCGAGCCACCCTTCATCTCCTGAAATTGATTGGTCCGGAAAAATATAACCGGCTTATTCTCTCGCCTGATTGGACTTTCATCCCCGATCAATGGCAGGTGCAGATGTGGGCGCGACTCTTTGCCAAAATTCCACAGCACAATTTAATCTATTATAGCCCTCCAATGTCTGCTGCTGATTATCGGATTTTACCGTGTCGCGACGGCAATTTATATCTCCCGATGGAAAAACGTTATCGCGGAAGCTTAACATCAATCCCAGAAGTAGTTGAGGCGGCAGTAGCGGAAGAAGTTAAGCGGATTAAGATTACAGAACAAAGAGAAGCAACCATCGCCTATTTAGCTGATGGTCCTTATGGTGTGCCGGTTAAAGAAAACTAGGGTTCGCTATGAAGCGAACCCTAATTTTCTTTACTAGTTCCGTTCTTTTTTCCCAAAAGACCCGTTAAAATGGATGTTCTTACAATAATCCCTAATACTTTATTTTCCGTATTAACGACCACAATTGGGTATTTTGTCTCTACAGCCTTATCTATTAACTCTTGGATGTATACTTCTTGATCAGTGGTAAAATAATCATATTTTAAAATTTCTTTTAACGCTTTCCCATCCTTGTCTGCTTGTATACAATCATCGATCGTTACAATCCCTTGGATTCTTCTCTCCTTATCGACAACATAAACACTGGAGATCCCATTAACTTGCATCTCCTTGATTGCCACCCGCACCCCGTCCTTAAGCGAGACCAAAGCATTGGCGCGCTGCATAATATCTTTAGCTTGAACAATCTTCGTCCGATCGATATCCTTAACAAAGTCCTCAATATATTCGTTGGAAGGATTATTTAAGATGTCTTCTGGGGCGCCAATCTGTACAATGGAACCACCCTTCATAACGGCAACTCGATCTCCTAATTTAAAAGCTTCATTAATATCATGGGTAATAAAAATAATGGTCTTTTTTAATTTAGATTGCAAGTCCAAAAGTTCAGACTGCATCTCTCTCCTTATTAAAGGATCTAGAGCGCTGAAAGGTTCATCCATCAACAGAATATCAGGATTGTTAGCCAGCGCTCGAGCTAAACCGACCCTTTGTTGCATGCCCCCACTAAGTTCTTGAGGCATCTTCTCTTCCCAGCCCTTAAGCCCCACTTCTTCGATGGCTTGTAGCGCAATTTTTCGTCTTTCTTCTTTACTGACTTTTCTTATCTCCAAACCATACTCCACATTACCTAAGACGGTTCGATGAGTAAAAAGACCAAATTGCTGAAAAACCATGGCCATCTTTTCTTGCCTGAATTTCCTTAGTTTACTTTTATCATAATTAACAATATTCTCCCCATCAACCCATATCTCCCCAGAGGTGGGTTGGTTTAATAGATTAAAACATCTGATTAATGTCGATTTGCCGCTACCCGACAGACCAATGATCACAAAGATTTCTCCCTCATTAACCGAAAAAGAGACATTATTAACCCCAATAGTTTGACCGGTCTTTTCCAGTATCCGCCTTTTACTCCAACCTTTTTTTAACCTTTCTATGGCTATTCTTGGTCTTGATCCAAAAACCTTAGTTAAGTTTTTCACCACAATTTTTTCTGCCATTTTATCACCGCTTTGCTTTAAATTAATCATTCTTTTGCCGCTCCGATATTCTCTGAGTGATCCGATCGATAATAATCGCCAGGAAGACAATACTGATTCCTGCATCAAAACCCATGGCAATATCAGTTCTATTAATCGCGATCAATACATTTTCTCCCAGACCTTTAGCTCCAATCATTGAAGAAATTACCACCATCGACATGGCAGCCATCGTTGTTTGATTAATCCCCGCCATAATTGTGGGCATCGCTTGGGGCAGTTCAACTTTGGTCAACACTTGCCAGGCCGAAGAGCCATAAGAATAAGCGGCTTCTTTCATCGCTATTGGCACTCCCCTGATCCCCACATTTGTCAATCTGATACAAGGCGGCATCGAATAAATAATGGTGGCAAATACTGCCGGAACAGTACCTAGACCAAAGAAAATCATGGCTGGGATCAGATAAACAAAACTAGGCATCGTTTGCGCGCCATCCAGCAATGGTTTCATAACAGTCTCCATTTTCTTACTGTAAGCCATATAGATCCCAAGTGGGATACCGAAAATAATCGAGATCATTACCCCGGTTAGAGCAATGGATAAGGTTAAAATCATTTCATCCCAAAGCCCAAGCGCGCCAATGAAGAAGGCCATCAAGGCATAAAGAAGACCGGATTTCCACTGATCCACCTTCCAGCCCAATAAGAAAATAAACGCAATCAGGATGAACCAGGGTATAAAAGCTAAGATCTTTTTGATACTAGAAACGATCCCATTAACCCCGAATTTCAACCAATCGAAAACACTTTGAAAATTCTCCGTTAACCAAGAGATCACTTTTTCTACATAGATGCCTAAACTAAAACTAAGCGTTGCGGGAAATTTGGTAAAATCCGCTTTCACTGGAGTCTGATCTGGATTTATATTTTCCCGAATCACCGCAGCAACTTCTTGAGGAATCCAGCTCGTCCAGAGATCTTCATAGTCACTAAAAAACCAAGTCACCGTTTTGTCTATGTCGGCTCCGTGATCCTGCATAAAGGCGAGGAGTTCACTATTTATTTTAGTGCTGGTTTGATAGTTCTTCAGAAATGCTACCACCTCGGGAGCTTTTTCCACCATTTTCCCATTGACAGCTACTGTTACTTTTACCCCAGGAAATTCACAAGCATAACCGGCGTCCCATTTCTCCTGGTTATAAGGTTCATCTGCCAGTAAGGTCAGATCGTATTTTCCTGTAATCCAGGTCGGATCCCAGTAATATCCGACCCAAGGTTCCCCTTTCTCATAAGCGGAAACCAGAGAGGTATTAAGAGCAGTATCCGACCCAGGATTAAAGTAATCATACGTTTCTTCTAGCTGATAAGTCTCCATTTTTGTCCGCAGGATCTCGTCCGCTGACCAGCTAGGCGGTGAACCGTAGATCCGTCCTTGAGCGGGATTGTCTGGATCTTTAAAAACCTGCCAATACTGGGGTAAATCTTTAATCGACTTTAAGCCGGGCGCTAGCGGCTCTATCCCCCGCTTTTCATCTCCTTTAAGCACATAGGTAGGAACATATAGACCTTGAGCGTTATCATCATAATTAATCGATAATTCTACAATTTCCCCATTTTCTATTCCCGGTTGGTAAACGTCAATAATATTATCAGTCCATGCTTCCATGCAGATATCAATATCGCCTTGTCTCAGCCCTTTGATCACAATCGGTGAGGAACCGGTCAAAACGTCAGTTTGGTATCCATACCCTTTCTCAATGATCACAGCAGCAATCTGATTATGAATTCTGATACTATCCCAACCAGCGTCCGCAAAAACAAGAGTTGGCTTTTGGTCAGCTTCTACCAGCTTATTATTGGCCTCGACAACACCAGCAAAATTCGCTAGCAATATTATTAGCGTCCCCACTAATGATAACAGTAACTTCTTTCCTTTAAATCCTCGAATAACGAATCACTCCTCTTTTTTGTCCTTAATTGAAACTCAGTTAAGGGCTTTTGCGTTGTCTTTTGATTTAACTATCCCGATACAATATATTGATGGCCTAACAGCAGTCAAACACTATATATTGTATTGGGACCTTTTAAAAAGGATACAACGCAAAAAGCTTAGCTAAAGTTAGAAATGTTTATTTGTATTACTCACTCCTAGTTAGTCGTCCCTATCTTGTCCGCTAATTATGGCGCAAAAAAATCACCTACCAGATGTAAGTGATTTTTATAATTAGCGGTAGCATATTTTTATATACAAACCTTCAGTTCACTCTAACTGGACAAAACTCCCGGCAGTAAAACCTTTCTCCTTCACAAAAATCTTCATTTTCAGTTTTCATAACTCTTAGTATAACATAGATGGTTGCCTGTGACAAATTTTCGTACTATTTAAAAAATGTCTCCGAGGCTTGTCGACTCACCTAGCCTCATTTTCATCACTCCACGTGCGCGGGCAGTAGCCAGCGTGAGCGACTACCTAGAACACGAAAGGTAGCCAGCGTAACGACTATTCAATAATTGTCACCTCGTAGCCTAAATCCTCAATTATTGCTTTCAGTTTCTCATCAGCTACTTCCTGAGACAATTTCAAGGTAGCAACTTTTCCCGGCAGGTCTACGGTTACCGACTGAACACCAGCTAGCTCTTTAAGGGCTTCTTCTACATGTTTAACACAATGTTGGCAAGTCATCCCTTCAATCAAAATTTTCTTTTTCATCGACAACACCTCTACATCTCGTCATTCGTAATTGGTCGCTCGTCGCTCGTATTCTATAACGTTGTTAATAATTAGCTTATCTACGTTCTTCACTAAGTTTCCGAAGGTTATTAATGAACAGGTTTGAATTTTTTAAGTCTTAACGCGTTGGTCACTACTGATACTGAACTAAAGGCCATGGCGCCTGCAGCAATAATCGGATTAAGCAGCGGACCACCAAATAAATAGAGCAAACCGGCAGCGATCGGGATTCCCGCCGAATTATAGGCAAACGCCCAGAAGAGATTCTGCTTAATATTCCTGATCGTCTTCTTACTAAGCTGAATGGCAGTAACCACATCCATCAGATCGCTTCTCATTAAGACTATATCTGCCGATTCCATTGCCACATCGGTACCGGAGCCAATCGCCATGCCGATATCAGCTTGGGCCAAAGCGGGAGCGTCATTAATTCCGTCGCCAACCATCGCCACTTTAACCCCTTCCGCCTGCAGCTTCTTGATCTCACTAGCCTTATCCTGCGGCAATACTTCGGCCAAAACCCGATCGATCCCTACCTGAGTAGCGATCGCCTCCGCTGTTCTTCTATTATCCCCGGTAATCATCACCACTTCAATTCCCATCGCATGAATTTTTTCCACCGCCCGCTTACTACTGGGCTTCATAACATCGGCGACCGCAATAATCCCCGCCAACTTCTGATCAATAGCCATAAACATCGGAGTCTTACCTTCTTCAGCAAGCCGATCGGCATCTGCTTGCAGGATGATTTCGATCCCCCGCTCCCCCATCAACTTCTTATTCCCCAAAAGCACTTTTCTTCCCGCAATCTCGCCTTCAATACCATGGCCCGGTAAAGCTAGGAAGTTCTCAACCGGAAAGAAGGAAAGGTTCTCCTCTTGGGCGCGTTGGACAATAGCTTCACCCAGAGGATGCTCCGAACCTTTCTCTACCGAAGCTGACCACTGTAGCAAATCATGCTCATTACCGCCTTCAACCACCAGGAGATCTGTTACTTTTGGCTTGCCTTCAGTGATCGTGCCTGTTTTATCCAAGACCACCATCTTAACTTGATGGGCGGTTTCCAAAGCTTCCCCGCCCTTGATTAAAACTCCGTATTCGGCGCCTTTCCCCGTGCCGACCATAATCGCGGTAGGGGTAGCCAATCCTAACGCGCAAGGACAAGCAATTACTAACACCGTTATTAGGATCGTCAGCGCAAAGGTCAGCGACATCCCGGATAAATACCAAGCCAGACCGGCAAGTACCGCAATCAGAATTACTACCGGTACAAAGTAACCCGCGATAATATCAGCCATTTTAGCAATCGGCGCTTTGGAACCCTGCGCCTCTTCAACTAATTTAATGATTTGAGCTAAAACCGTATCCTTACCGACCTTAGTCGCTTTGAACTTGATGCTACCATTGAGGTTAATACTGGCGCCCGTTACTTTACTGCCAACGCTCTTCTCCGCCGGTATACTCTCACCGGTCAGCATTGCTTCATCCACTGAAGTTCTACCTTCGACTATCTCTCCATCCACCGGAATTTTCTCTCCCGGTTTAACGAGCAATACCTCCCCCACCTTAACTTCTTCAATGGGGATCACTAGTTCTTGCTCCCCACGAACCACCGTTGCCGTCTTCGGGGCAAGACCCATCAGCTTTTTAATGGCCGCAGAGGTCTTCTCTTTACTAATCGACTCCAAATATTTTCCCAGCATAATCAGAGCAATAATCATGCCTGCGGTTTCAAAATATAAATCATGGGCAAACTCGATCTTTCCTTCAATAACCTGAATGATAGCGTAAATTCCATATAAAAAGGCAGCACTGGCGCCTATCGCGATCAGCGAATCCATATTAGGTTCCAGTTTTACTAATCTACTAAATCCTACTGTATAAAAACGATAGCCCGCAACCATTACCGGTATAACCAAGGCCAGCTGAATCAATCCAAAGTTCAAGGGGTGGAGATCCGGTCGCAAAAATCTCGGTACGGGTAAGCCCACCATCGAGCCCATGGCGATATAAAAAAGGGGAATCGTAAAAATGATCGCTACTAACAGCCTCATCCGAAAAGACTTTTTCTCTTTTTCTCTCAGTTCCCTTTCATAGTCCACCAGGTCGCCCGGTTCTGTTTCCACCACCGTATAGCCGGCGCGCCTAATTGTCTCTTTAATTGTAGTCATCTCCGTACTGCCGGCATCATATTCCACCTCAACTCTTTCAGTAGCCAGGTTGACATTAACCGTACTCACCCCTTCTACTTTACTTACTTTTCTTTCAATCGCCCGCACGCAGGAGGCGCAGGTCATGCCGGTAACCTTGATTGTTTCTTTTTTCATTGTTTCACCACCTTTTTCAAATTTGGGAAGTTACCATCGATGATTATTTCGCGTACTTATCGATCACTTCCATGATCTCATCCACTTTTTCACTACCCTGTCCTTGTTCGAAAGCCTGTTTTACACAATGCTTAATATGTTGGCTGATAATTGTTAAATTCGCCTTTTTAAGTAACGCCTGTACCGAAAGGATCTGTTTAGAGATATCCACACAATATCTCCCCTCTTCTAGCATTTTAATGATCCCCCCGATCTGACCTTGAGAAGTCTTTAAAAGGTTCAATACTTGTATTTTCTCCGTAGTATCTATCAAAAACACCTCCAATCAAATATCTCTGAAAAGAAACGATTCTACTATCTTTAACTAGCAAAGAAGTGATTGAGGATTTTCCCACCCCTCCCCATTGGGGGTGGGGTATAGCTATATTATACCCCTTTATTCCCATTAGTCAAGTGGGAATGAGAAGTTCCCCTACTGCAAGTTATTTCTCAATGTATTTATCAATTACAAATTCCAAACATTCCTGAGTTATAGGATGAAAATCAATGCTATATTCAAAGGGAGAGGCTTTCATACCTTCTTTGGCCCACTGGGTGATACAGCCAACCACCGCATGGGAAAAATAATTGGCGATTATTTTTCCCATGCGGTGGTTG
>DHOO01000069.1:7583-22322 GCA_002409975.1 Firmicutes bacterium UBA5388 | reverse complement strand
GGTTTGAGTCGCTTACGCCGGCTTCCTAAATATCACAAAGTGATTAAGATCGAAGGCGGATGAATCGACCGACCGTCCTGTAGGATGAAAATGAGGCCAGGTGAGTCGACAAGCCTCGGAGGCGTTTTCTGGGTAGGGCGTCTAATGCTGATCTATTGCATATAATAATTACATCTAGCGAGGTCAAGTTGGTTGCTTGGTAAATTTATAATAATGGTAATACTCTGATTTTGAGGATCAACGTCGAATTAAAATTCATTATCAATTTTGAATTGGCTTTTACAAAATGTGAGTGTTATGCAATTTCTTACAAGGAATAAAAAGACATCATGTTAGGATGCAACATCTAGTGGTCTGCAGTTGAACCCTCATGACTTGTATTTTTATGTTATTTAGGGGGTAATCGTTTGTTCGGTAAACTGGTAAAACCGCTTTATAATTGGACAGAAACCAAAACTCTTCTTCGGATTTTAAATCAGCAGAAAGGAACAGCCCTGGTTCAAGGGATAAGTGGCGTACAACGCTCTTTTCTCCTGGCCACTCTTTGGAGAGAGATTGACCAACAGATGCTAGTAGTAACTAGCACCCCTTCAGAAGCCGTACGTTTAGCATTAGATCTAGGCTTGATTCTTGAGGAGAAGTCAATCTTAGTTTTTCCGGCATATGACCTTTTAGCCCATGAAGAAGCTTATGAAAAGGACGTGGCGGGGGAACGACTTTCAGTCCTTAGTAATTTAATGAAAAATCGGAGACAGGTAGTGATTACCTCTTGGCCAGCGCTGGGCAGAAAAGTCATATCGCCTCAGGCGCTTAAGGGTTTTATGATTAAGATTGCTGTTGGCGAAGAGGTTGGAAGAGATGAGTTTCTTAACAAGCTAGTGATGATGGGCTATGGAAGGGCGCAAAAGGTGGAGGCCCCCGGGGAATTTGCAGTGAGAGGAGATATCATCGACCTCTACCCTCCGGATCGTCAAGAGCCTTTACGTATAGAATTCTTTGGTGATGAAATAGATTCTATTCGCAGTTTTGATTTTGAAACGCAAAAATCTGTTTCAAAAATGAAAGAGGCTCGAATTCTTCCGGCCAGAGAGGGTTTATGGACTTTTGAAGAATTTAAGGCAGCGAAAGACAGGATTAAAGACCTTCTTCAGCGCCAAACTACTAGATTATTAGGTTTAAAAGATGATCAACATGCCCATGAATCTGCCTCTTTTCTTCAAAAGCGCTTTGAAGAATTACTTGAAAAAATAGAAAACCGGCTCGTGTTCCCTGGGATTGATCGCTTTTTACCTTTAATCTGTAATGATTTGGTTCCTCTTTGGACATATATGAGCGATGCTCTGCTCATTCTTGATGAACCAGTGAGAGGTAGTGAATACTTCCGTGCCTTAGAAGAAGAAAATGCGCGTATGTTTGGAGGATTTTTAGAGAGAGGATTAATCCTACCGGAAGAGACCGGACTTTATATGACTTTTCCCGAACTACAATTAACCCTTGCTAAACATTCTGCTCTTCAACTTTCTGCTTTAAATAGAACAATTAAAGGAACTTCTCTTCATGACAATTTGACTTTTCCGATGCGGTTAGCGCCGGAATTTTCTGGTCAGTTTAACCGATTGGTTAAAGAATTGCGAACTAGAATAGAGACGCAATGGGTGGTCGTGATTGGTATTTCTGGAGAAGAACAGCGGAGAACTTTACAAGCGGCTTTTAAAGAAGAAGGGCTTCTTACCAGCACCTTTCGAGAAAATAGCCAACTGGCGCCAGGAATGATTTATTTAGCGCCACAGTCCCTATCAAGTGGGCTGGAATTGCCGTTAGACAAGTTGCTGATCCTAATGGAAACGGAGATTTACGGTCGGGTTCGTCATAAGAAAAAGGTAAAAGCTCGTTTTGGTAAAGAAGGCATTAGACTTTCTGATATCGGCGAATTAAGGGATGGGGATTATGTTGTCCATCTTAATCATGGAATTGGTAGATATCTGGGTATAAAAAAGCTAGAAATAGGAGGCTCAAGCCGGGATTATCTTGAGATTGAATATGCGGATCAAGATCGGCTCTTTGTCCCTACCGATCAGGTTGCTCTGATTCAGAAGTATGTTGGGATCGAGGAAACCCCTCCCAAAATTAACCGTCTAGGTGGCGGAGACTGGCAAAAAGTTAAAAATCGGGTTCAAGAGTCCATTAAGGAGATGGCTGATCAACTTCTAGCGCTATATGCCGATCGTTTTACCGCTAAAGGATATGTTTTCCCACCAGATACGATCTGGCAAAAAGAATTTGAAGAAGCTTTTGTTTATGAGGAGACCCCAGATCAGATCCGGGCAACTACTGAGATTAAAAAGGATATGGAATCAGGTCGGCCGATGGATCGCCTGCTCTGTGGAGACGTGGGGTACGGTAAGACCGAAGTGGCCATGCGGGCTGCTTTTAAAGCGGTAACCGAGGGGAAACAGGTGGCGGTTTTAGTCCCCACTACTATTCTAGCGCAACAGCATTTTCAGACCTTTAATCAGCGTTTTAGTGGTTACCCCATAAATATTGGTGTTTTAAGCCGTTTCCAATCTGCAGCCGAGCAGGAGAAGTTGGTTAAGGGTTTAAAAAACGGTACTATTGATTTAGTAATCGGGACCCATCGTCTCCTGTCAAAAGATGTGTCTTTTAAAGATCTCGGACTTTTAATAGTTGATGAAGAACAGAAATTCGGCGTCATTCATAAAGAAAGATTAAAAGAACTCAAAAAAAATGTTGATGCTTTGACTCTGACGGCCACGCCAATCCCACGCACCTTGCATATGTCGTTGATTGGAATTAGGGATATGAGTGTGATTGAGACTCCGCCGGAGGATCGGTTTCCGGTCAAAACCTATGTGATTGAATTTAATGAGGAAGTAGTCGCCGAGGCAATTAGAAGAGAATTGGACCGTGGTGGCCAAGTCTTCTTTGTTTATAATCGGGTTAAATCAATCGAACGGATGGCCAGTTATCTTCAACAACTAATTCCAGAAGCCCGGATTGAAATTGCGCACGGGCAGATGAATGAAGATACCTTGGAAGAGGTAATGCTTAGCTTTTATGAAGGTTCAAGCGATCTTCTAATCTGTACTACGATTATTGAGAATGGCCTTGACATCTCTAATGTTAATACCTTGATTGTATATGACGCGGATCATCTTGGGCTTTCCCAGTTATACCAATTACGTGGGAGAGTAGGTCGTAGTAATCGGGTAGCCTACGCTTATTTTACCTATAGAAAAGATAAACTCCTCGGAGAAGTAGCTGAAAAACGCTTATCTGCGATTAGGGATTTTACTGATCTCGGCTCAGGATTTAAAATTGCTTTACGTGATCTGGAGATCAGAGGGGCGGGAAATCTGTTAGGGGCGGAACAGCACGGTCATATTGCCGCGATTGGCTTTGATCTTTATTGTCGGCTTTTAGAAGAAGCAATCAAAGAACGGCGAGGGGAGAAAAAACCCGATACACCTGATCCCACTATTGAGGTAGAAATGGATGCCTATATTTCTGGGCATTATATTGATGATCCTGCGCAAAAGGTCGAGATTTATAAAAAAATTGCCGCCATTACGAGTTTAGCTGAAGCTGATGAGGTGGAAGCAGAGATTGAAGATCGTTTTGGAGATCTACCTGAAGTGGTTCGGAACTTGATTGAAATAGCCAGGTTTAAAGTTCTTGCCAAACAACTGGGAATAAACTCGGTTTCTACTGAACGTGGAGAGATAGTAGCCCGTTTTCTGCCGGGATTAGCTCAGGATGCAGAGCGTATTGCCGCCTTACTGATAAAGTGCCGCGGTCAAGTCAGGTTTCAGCCGGGGAGACAGCAGATCATCAGGTGGCGTACAACGAGACAATCTTCGGCGGAGCTGTGGAAGTTAATAAAAGATTCCCTCCTCTATTTGTTGGGTGAAAAAAATTCTATTTAGAGAGTATATTCACTGATTGGCAGGGAAATCTAAACATGTCAACCTCTCATCAACCATACTCAAGGGAATTGTCTAAATGAATATTCCTGCTAATCAAGGTATATAATATCAGTAAACAGCGAAAAATCCTGAACAACGAAAGAGGGGTTTTAGATCTGAGAACAGCCAACGATTACAAAACAACGATGGTGGATGGAGGATTCAGGAGAAGGAGGGAAAAAGGATGAAGGCAACAGGTATTGTCCGGCGAATAGATGACCTTGGCCGAGTAGTTATTCCCAAGGAAATTCGCAGGACCCTCCGGATAAGGGAGGGGGATCCCCTTGAAATCTTTGTTGATCGAGAAGGAGAAGTAATACTTAAAAAGTATTCCCCCATCGGTGAACTTGGAGACTTTGCCAAAGAATACGCTGATTCATTATATGAATCAACCGGACACATTTCATTAATTGCCGATCGGGATATGGTGATTGCCGTGGCTGGAGCGGCAAAAAAGGAGTTTATTGATAAGCCAATCTCCAGAGCAGTGGAGAATGCAATTGAAGATCGTAAGGTTATCTTAATGCCAACCCCAGGAGATCATAAATACTGCGAAACTTGTCCCACATTGGAAGAGGATGGGGAATGCAAGTTTACGGCGCAAGTTATTGCTCCCATCATTGCGGAAGGGGATCCGATAGGCGCGGTGATTCTAACTTCCAAGGAACCAGGCGTCACGATGGGTGATTTAGAGATTAAAGTTGCTGAAACCGCTGCTGGTTTTCTAGCGAAACAGATGGAACAGTAAGGAGAAAAGACGTTTTAACTTAAGGTAAATAAGCCCACGATCAGCTGGGCCGAACAAAATTCCGCCCCGGGTTTCACCCGGGGTTAAAACCTAATCCCGTGGACGATTAGCCGCCAGCATACTTAGTAAACTGGCCAAGACGGTCGGGTTAATGCTCTGATTGCCAAGGGAGGAGGTTAAAAGCGGTAACATACTTAGTAATGGAGATAGGTTGTGGCTTTGAAAGTTCTTTTGTGGACCACTTTTTTCTTGGCCAGTATATTGGTTTACCATCTGTAATAACTGATTAGGGTTTATTTCGCCTTTTTCATTAAAAATTCTAACCAAAAGAGAGATAATTTCTTGCCCTTTAGGACTTAGCTTAGGTATCAATTCTTGGAAGGCAGTAAGATCCTCCGGCGGCAAACCGCTTGGTTGCGTCTGGGCTTGCTGCCTATTCTGACTTGGGCCGCGCCTTTTATAAATACGTTTTTTCGGAAAATCTTTATTAACTTCATGAGTGGACATGATGGTTCCCCCTTGCCCTAATTTTACTTTAGATTATGCGTTCAGTAGAAAGGTGGTGCCTGTCTTAAAAAGCAAAGAAGGGAAGGAGCCTAGAGAAAAAACTTTTGTCGTAGGAATGTTGGTTAACAACCGATCTGATTTAGCCCCTGATGTTCAGCAAATAATCACCGAATATGGAAGTGATATTATTAGTCGTTTTGGGGTTCCCAGTTCAGATAAGAAAAACGGCTTAATTATACTCATTATGCAGGAAGAAGCGGCCGTTCAGGGCTTAATAAATCAACTCCAGGAATTTGAGGATCTACAAATAAAGACAGTACAGTTTGAGTAAAAAGCCGGATTCCGGCTTTTTTTATTGAACTTTAAAACTTGTAAAATGGGAAAGGAAAAGGGATCGTCAACCGAATAACGAAATAACTCAAAGCGAGAGAAGGTGTTTTGAGATGAATGCTGAAGAGATAAGGATTATCATCTCTAGATTATCTGCTTTGGGTTATCAGGAAGAGAACCTGCCGACGAAAGAGAACTTTCTGCTTCTTCAAAAAGAGGAACCCTTTAAACAAAAGTTAATCATTATTGGGAACAGTTTACAGCTGGCGGAAGAGTGGAGAAGTTTTATTATTCAGGCTGTTTTAACGAAAAGGAGTCCACGCTTTCCGATCGTTGTAGGTATAATAATCTTTTCTCATGGCGAGGATCGGGTAGAAAAAACGACTTTGGATTATATAGCGGAAACACCATGGGTAGAGGTTATCTGGGAAGAAGTAGGGAACAAACTCGTAATTAGAAAACCCCATTTTCGATGGGAGATTGAGGACAAGGTTGTGTTTTTAGCTTCAAGGCATCTACAGTTGCTCAGGGAGCAAGAGAGAACAAAAGCCAAAGAGGAGGTGCGCTTGTACCCTCAACCATGGTTAACCTATTTTTTACTGATGCTCAATTTAGCAGTATTTTTAGTAGAAATAATACTAGGTGGTAGTAATAAAATAGGAGTTCTTATCCAGCTTGGCGCTAAATACAACCCACGAATCTGGATGGGAGAATATTGGCGTTTGCTTACTCCTCTTCTTCTCCATGCCGGATGGGAACATTTTCTTTTTAACTCAATTGCTCTTCTTCAATTAGGGACCCTAGTCGAAAGGCTATTTGGGAAAGTACGTTTTTTCTGGATTTATCTCCTGTCAGGAATATTCGGCTCCGTAGCAAGCGCGCTTTTTCGGGCAGACACAATTTCGGTGGGGGCTTCCGGAGCAATTTTTGGATTGCTTGGAGGGCTAGTGTACTTTAGTATTAGAAAACCTTTTACCGCAAAGAAGCTTTTTGGAAGGAACCTTTGGATTATGTTAGGGATTAACCTGATGCTGGGGTTTATCATTCCCGGGATCGATTATACTGGACATCTAGGGGGACTAGTCGGAGGGCTGCTTAGCGCTTATACGGTAGGCTTAGGGGAAAATGATACTATCCCTAATAGATGGGTTTGGATGGTGATGCTTCTTGTTGTACTGACTTTTTCCACGAAGACTGCGCTCACCCCTCCACAAAACAACTGGCATCTTTCTCTTGAAGAAGGAAGGATCGCCTTAGAGCGGGGAGATGAGACCCTGGCGCGCGAAAAACTAGAGCAAAGCTATACACTGAATCCAAGATTCAAGATGACCCAAAAAATGCTGGCTGGGGTATATTTAGAACAAGGCTATAGGGCCTTGGATAAAGATGAACTGGATGAAGCGGTACTTTATCTTGAAAAGAGTCAGGACTTGGATAGAGGTAGACGAGAAACAAAAAATCAACTCCTCAAAGCTTACCTCTATCGGGGGTTTAACCGGTATAATTCTGGGGAGATCAATGGAGCGGAGGAGGATTGTTTAAAGGGGATCGCTTTAAATGAAAAGATTGAAGGATTTCATTATATCTTAGGAGCAGTCTACTATCGGCAGAACCGGATCCAAGAGGCGATTAGAGAAATTGAGCAGGTTTTAAAAATAAACCCTGATAACAAAAACGCTCAGGCGCTACTGGAGGAATTAAAGAGGATCGAAACAGAAGAAAACAGCTGAAAAGTGATCAGCTGTTTTCTTCTGGACAAGGTTGTTGCCCTTTAATACTAGATTTGTGGATTCCATATTGGATACTGTCCGCTAAAGCCTGCCAGCTAGCTTCGATTATATTGGCAGAAGCGCCCACTGTCCCCCAGCTATGGCGCCCATCAGTCGTCTGGATTAAGACGCGAACCACCGCCTCAGTACCTCGATTTTCTTCTAAAACGCGTACTTTATAATCCGTCAATTGAAAAGTAGTAATTTGGGGATAAAAGCGGCGTAACGCTTTTCTGATCGCGCAATCCAGGGCATTAACAGGTCCATCTCCTTCAGCGGTTGTTAGTTCTTCTTCCCCATCAACCGTTACTTTAATCGTAGCTTCAGAAAAAACAGGTTCATCTCCCTTTTTTTCCACAATTATTCTAAAACCACCTAGCGAAAAGGTCTTGTTGTAAAGGTTAAAGGCTTTTTTAATCAACAATTCAAAGGAAGCTTCGGCAGCTTCAAACTGATAACCCAGGTGTTCAAGAAGTTTCAGCTTATCTGTTAGTTCTTGAACGCGCGGGTCATCTTTTGTTAAATCAGGGATCAAGTCCTGTGCTTTAAGGAGAATGGTGCTTCGTCCCGCTTGCTCGGAAAGGAGAAAACGGCGGCGATTGCCAACAGAAGAAGGATCAATATGTTCAAAGGTGCCTGAATTTTTTTTGATCGCATCGATATGCATACCAGCTTTATGAGCAAAAGCCGAAGACCCCACATACGGTTGTCTTTCATCATGGGGTAAATTAGAAAGTTCCGATATTAAACGGGACGTCTCCGTTAGCATCGTGAGGTTTTGTTTAACGGGAGCATCAAAACCTAATTTGAGAAGAAGGGAAGGAATAATTGTATTAAAGTTAGCATTCCCACACCGTTCCCCATAACCATTAAAGGTTCCTTGGATCTGGGTTGCTCCTTGCTGAGCGGCAATGATCGAGATCGCCGTAGCCATTCCCCCGTCGTTGTGAATATGAACACCCAGGGGAGAGGAGAACTCTTTACGGATAGCTTGAAAGATTTCGATAAATTCTAAAGGTAAAGTCCCACCATTGGTGTCACAAAGCACCAGAGAGTCGGCGCCGCCACGGAGGGCAGCTTTTAGAGTTTCTAAAGCATAGGAGGGATTATCCTTATATCCATCAAAAAAGTGTTCTGCATCATAGACAACTTCTTTATCATGACTCTTCAAAAAACGGACCGAATCTTCAATAATTACGAGATTTTCCGCTAAAGGGACGCGTAGCACTTCCTCAACATGGAACCCCCAACTTTTGCCGAAGATGGCTACCACAGGTGTATTTACAGCGAGTAGATTCAGTAAAACAGGGTCTTGATCCGTTTGATTCCCCGGTCGTCTGGTACTACCAAAGGCCGCGAGTTTAGCATGGTTAAACTTGACGGTGTTAATCTTCCGGAAAAACTCAAGATCTTTGGGGTTAGAGCCAGGCCAGCCACCTTCAATATAATCCACCCCAAAACCATCCAGTTTTTTGGCTAATTTCAGTTTATCTTCAGCCAAAAGCGATAAACCTTCTCTTTGAGTACCATCACGCAGGGTTGTATCATAGATGGTAATTCTCACACTTTTCCCTCCAAATAAGCTAAAAGCGCCTCGCCAACCTCGGTTGATGAAAGCGTCCCTCCTAGCTCAGGAGTGACCTTTTTGTGTTCTAAAACCCAAACCACGGCCTCTTCTATTTTACAAGCTCCCCGGTTATCACCTAAATGCTCCAGCATCATCGCTCCCGCTAAAACTGTGGCCAGAGGATTGGCGATGTTTTTGCCAGCAATATCGGGAGCTGAACCATGGACCGGTTCAAACATGGAAAGACCTTCAGGATTGATATTACCAGATGCCGCCAGACCCAGGCCTCCACAGATTGCAGCCCCGAGGTCGGTGAGGATATCGCCAAACATGTTGGTAGTAACCACTACATCTAAACTCTCCGGAGCTAGAACCATTTTCATGGCCGCTGCATCTACCAGCAAATGATCTTTTTCCAAGGAAGAATATTCACTCGCTACTTCCCAAAAGACCCTTTGCCACAGATCATGAGCATAGGTAAGCACATTGCACTTATCAATTAAGGTGACTTTCTGGCGACCTTTGCTTTTGGCCCACTCAAAGGCATACCTTATTATTCTTTCCACACCTTTTCTGGTCTGCACTAGCTCCTGCAACGCCACCTCATCGGCTGTACCCTTTTTTAATACTCCTCCGGCCCCTATATATAGATCTTCGGTGTTTTCTCTAAAAAACATCACATCAATATCAGCAGCATTCTTTAGAGGAGTAAGGTCTTTACGGTAAAGCTTTAGAGGTCTTAAATTGGCATATTGATCGAATTCGAAACGCAGGGTTAAAAGAATCCCTCTTTCCAAAATACCGGGTTTTACCCTGGGATCGCCTAAGGCTCCTAAGAATACAGCGTCAAAATCCTGTAAAGCTTTTTTCTCTGCCTCCGGGAAAAGCTCTCCCGTTTGCAGATAACGTTCGCTCCCCAGAGCAAAGTTTTGTGCCTTTAGCTCAAGAGTCGTAGCTTTTTTAACCACCTCAAAGGCAATGGGTATCACCTCTTTACCTATCCCATCACCTGGTATAAGAGCAATCTTTTTGGTGTTATTTGGCATAAGTTTCACCTGCCTTCAGCTCTTTTTTTACATAGTTAATCAAACCACCCGCTCTAATAATAGCCATGAGTTCTTCAGGAAAGGCCTGAGCTTTTAGCTCTTTATCTTTTACAAAAACGGTGCCATTTTCAAGATTAACTGAGATTAGATCTCCATCTTTTACCAATCCTTCTAAAGAAACTTCCAATATAGGCAGACCGATATTAATAGCATTGCGGTAAAAGATGCGGGCAAAAGACTCAGCAATGACACAACTGATTCCGGCTGCTTTTATGGCCAAAGGAGCATGCTCTCTTGATGAACCGCAGCCAAAATTCTTGCCGGCTACCATAATATCTCCTGGCTTTACCTTAGCTGCAAAACTAGGATCTGCATCTTCCATACAGTGTTTTTTAAGGTGTTCTAATTCAAAGCTGTTTAGATAGCGAGCCGGAATAATGGCATCGGTATCAATATCATGGCCAAAGAGAAAAACACGACCTGTTATTGTCATTTTCTAGAGCACCTCCTTGGGATGGATTATCTCTCCGGCTACAGCTGATGCTGCTGCCACATATGGTCCCGAGAGATAAACCTCACTTCGCGGATGACCCATCCGGCCGACAAAGTTGCGGTTAGTCGTGGAAAGAGCCACCTCGCCACTGGCCAAAATACCCATATGCCCACCGAGACATGGACCACAGGTAGGTGTGCTAACCGCGGCCCCGGCTTCCACAAAAGTTTGCAAAAGACCCTCGGCCATTGCCTGCAGGTAGATCTTTTGCGTCCCCGGAATCACAATTAAACGCACATTTTTATTGACTTTTCGGCCTCTTAAGATAAAAGCGGCTTCTCTTAAATCCTCAATCCTCCCATTGGTACAAGAACCGATAACCACCTGATCAATTTTAATCCCCTTAGCCTCACCTACGTTTTTGGAATTTTCCGGCAAATGCGGAAAAGCCACTTGCGGTTCAAGCTCAGAGACATCAAAGTCATAGACCTTATAATAGGAAGCATCTGGATCGGGTTTAATCTCAGCGACATTTTGGCCGGCTGATTTTAGAAACGCAACTGTTTTTTTATCAGCGGCAAAAAGACCGGCCTTTGCTCCGGCTTCTATAGCCATATTGGCCATAGTCAGTCTGGCTTCAACCGAAAGATCGTCTATGGTCTTTCCTCCAAATTCCATGGCCTGATATCTGGCTCCGTCAACGCCGATTACCCCGAGGGTATAAAGGATGAGATCCTTGCCTGACACAAAGAGCTTTAGTTTTCCGGTATAATTAAATCTTTGGGTAAGCGGTACTCTAAACCAGGCCTTGCCCAGAGCCATGGCCGAGGCCATATCGGTAGAACCTACCCCGGTGGCAAAAGCGCCTAGCGCACCATAGGTACAGGTATGCGAGTCGGCTCCGATAATTAAATCTCCGGGTTTGGCCAAACCCAGCTCCGGGATTAAACAGTGCTCAATACCCATTAAACCCACGTCATAAAAATGAGTGATTTCGTGTTTGCGGGCAAACTCACGCACATATTTGACCTGCTCGGCAGCTTGAATATCTTTATTGGGAGTAAAATGATCGCAAACCAAAGCAATTTTTTCTTTATTAAAAACTTTTTTAGCCTCGAGGCGCAAAAATTCGTTAATCGCAACCGGAGCTGTAATGTCATTGCCTAAGACCAGATCAACTTTAGCCATCACAAAATCATTGGGTCTAACCGTAGATTTGCTACTGTGACTCGCCAGTATTTTTTCAGCTAAAGTCTGCCCCATCTTCTTCACTCCCTTCGGCAAAAATGCGGTTTAGGGCCTGCAGATAAGCTTCGGCACTGGCTCTTATTACATCATTGTGTAAGCCTCTGCCAAGGTAGGTTTTATCATTATACCCAATACTTACCATTACCTCACCAAAAGAATCGGTGCCGGCAGTGGTTGATTCTAGCTGATAACGAAGAAGTGTTACCTCCAAGCCTGCTGCTCTTTCTAGGGCTTTATAAACAGCATCTACGGCACCATCTCCGGTGGCGGCCTCTTTGATAATTTCTGTACTTTCGCTTGAGCCATTTAGTTTTTTTAGCTTGACTAAAGCCATAGCATCATTGCCTGATAGAACCTGTAGTTCAAGAAGTTCGAATTTAGCCAAAACTCGGGTAGCCTGTATCGAAAGCAGGGCTTCGAGATCCTTATCATGAACTGTTTTTTTGCGGTCAGCCAGTTCGATAAAGCGTGCAAAGGCGGTTTCGATCTCTTCCTCGCTTAAAGAATAGCCAAGCTCCTGGAGTCTTTCCTTAAAGGCATGCCGACCTGAATGTTTACCTAAAACCAGTTTGGTTTGGGGAAAGCCTACCGACTCGGGCTTGATAATCTCATAGGTGCTTTTTTCCTTTAATACCCCGTCTTGATGGATACCGGATTCGTGGGCAAAAGCATTCTCACCTACGATGGCTTTGTTTCTTGGCAGCGGGTAACCGGTGAGATTTGAAACCAGTCTTGAGGTCTGATAGAGTCGCTCGGATAAGATCTGACTTTCCTTATTATATTGATCGCCTCTGACCTTAAGGGCCATAACTATTTCCTCTAAGGAGGCATTACCCGCTCTCTCCCCGATGCCGTTTATGGTACACTCCACCTGCCTGGCACCGGCTTTAATAGCGGTTAGGGTGTTGGCTACCGCCAGACCTAAATCGTTATGACAGTGAACGGAAAGAATAACATTCTCTATATCTTTGACCTCTGTTAATAGGTAGCTAAGCAGTTTTTCATATTCCCAGGGCATGGTATAACCAACTGTATCCGGAATATTGATAACATCCGCCCCGGCATCAATGACAGCCTCGGTGAGATCTTTTAAAAAACACCAGTCGCTGCGGGTGGCATCTTCAGCGGAAAACTCTACTCTGGCCCCGAAATCTTTAGCCATTTTAACCGCTTCAACTGCTTTTTTCAAAACTTCATCAGGCTGTAGTCTCAGCTTATACTGCATATGAATCGGCGAGGAAGCGATAAAGGTATGGATTACCGGTTTTTTGGCCGGCTTAAGCGCTTTGGCGGCGGCTTCTATATCTTTGGGTACAGCTCTGGCAAGAGCCGCTACATAACAGCTGACTTCTTCAGCCACAGCCATAACCGCCTGGAAGTTGCTGGGAGAGGAGATGGGAAAGCCGGCTTCGATGGTATCTACCCCTAACCTCTCTAGGGCTTTAGCAATCTCCACTTTTTCTTTCGCATTTAAGTTAATGCCGGGGGATTGTTCGCCATCTCTTAAAGTCGTATCCAAGATTTCGACCTTTTCTTGCAAGAGAGATTCCTCCCTAGGTTTATTTTTTAATCCAGGCCATCATCTGGCGGAGGTTTTTACCTACTTCTTCAATTTGATGTTCACGGTTTTGGCATCTTAGAGCTTCGAATCTGGGCCTGCCTGCTTGATTTTCCAAAATCCACTCTCTAGCAAAATCGCCTTCTTGAATTCTTTTTAAGGTTTCTGACATAGCAGCTTTTGCTTCCGGACCGATGATTTTAGGTCCTACCGTAAGATCTCCGTATTCAGCTGTATCACTTATAGAGTAGCGCATATTGCTCATGCCGCCTTCATACATCAAATCCACAATTAACTTCATTTCATGCAAGCATTCAAAATAAGCTACTTCTGGCTGATAACCGGCTTTTACCAAAGTCTCAAAACCGGCTTTTACTAAAGCTGTCATGCCTCCGCATAGCACTGCCTGCTCGCCGAAAAGATCGGTCTCTGTCTCCTCTTTAAAAGTGGTCTCCAAGACACCCGCTCTGGTAGCCCCAATACCTTTGGCATAGGCCAGGGCTAAATCGAAAGCCTCTTTGGATGGGTTTTGATAGACCGCAACCAGAGCCGGCACACCTCTTTTTTCTTCAAACTGGCGTCTGACTAAATGTCCCGGTCCTTTGGGCGCTACCATAAAAACATCTACTTCCTTAGGTGGTTTGATCTGATTGAAGTGGATGTTAAAGCCATGGGAAAAGGCGAGAGCCTTACCTTTCTTGAGGAAGGGGGCAATATCTTCTTTATAGACGGTTGGTTGTTTTTCATCGGGCAACAAGATCTGAATTACATCGGCAGCTTCGGCTGCTTCTTTCACACTCACCGGTTTGAAACCATGGGAGAGAGCTAAATCATAGTTGACTGAATTTGGTCTTTGAGCCACTATGACCTCCACTCCGCTATCACGCAAGTTCTGAGCTTGGGCATGACCCTGAGAGCCATAACCGATAACCGCCACTTTCTTACCGTTTAGTAACCCTAAATCAGCATCTTTGTCATAGTAAAGCTTTGCCATTTCAAAACCCTCCTTAATTTTTCACACTTCGCGCCAGAGCAATTTTTCCGGTCCGAACAATTTCCGTGATTCCGTAACTGTCAAGCATATAAATCAAAGCATCTACCTTATCGGTATCACCTGTTACCTCTACCATAACCTCTTTGGGACTGACATCCACAATTTTGGCTCTGAAGATATCCACTATCTGTAAAATCTCCGAACGTTTTTCGCCGTGAACCTTAATAAGAGCCATCTCTCTTTCTACCCGCTCTGCATTGGTTAAATCAGTTATCTTTAGTACATCCACCAGTTTGTGGAGTTGCTTGATTACCTGTTCGAGACGTTTTTCTTCTTCTTTAACCACAATGGTAATGCGGGAGACTTTTTCATCCTCGGTAGGTCCTACGGCGAGACTATGAATGTTATAACCGCGACGGGTAAAGAGGCCGGAAACCCTTGAAAGCACACCCGGTTCGTTGCGCACTAAAACCGCTAGGGTAACTTGAGCCATACT
>DHOO01000069.1:0-7484 GCA_002409975.1 Firmicutes bacterium UBA5388 | reverse complement strand
AACTTGAGCCATACTATCACCTCTTCCAAGCTGGAGTTATCGCCCTTTGGGCATAAAACATCTCACACAGTGAAGCTCCCGGGGCTACCATTGGCCAAACAGATTCGTCAGGGTCGATGGCCACTTCAATCAAATAAGGTCCATCGGCTAAAAGGGCTTGGGTCATAGGCTCCAGATCATTTTCGGTAGCTACCCGCAAAGATGGAATGGAATAGGCCTTGGCTAATAGACAAAAGTCGGGAATAGAACCTATACAGGTCTGGGAATAACGTCCCTCGTAAAAGATTGTCTGCCACTGCCTAACCATGCCTAAAACCCCATTGTTAAGCAGGATTATTTTTACCGGCAGATTATAACCGGCCAAGGTTGCCATCTCCTGGATATTCATCTGCAAAGATCCGTCGCCTGTAACTAAAACTACTCTTTCTTGTCTTCTTCCTAGTTGAGCTCCGATAGCTGCCGGCAAGCCATATCCCATAGTACCTAGGCCCCCGGAGGTAATAAAGCTGTGCGGTTTATTTACGTTTAAATATTGAGCTGCCCACATTTGATTCTGTCCCACATCGGTTACAACTATCAACTCATCTTCCAAAACACCTCCGACATGCTCCAATACTTTTTGAGGGCTAAGCGTGCTTTCTTTTTGGCAAGGGAGAATCGTATTTTTTCGGCCCTCATAACTGCAGTTTTTACAGATCTCTTGGAGGGGAATATTAGTTTTTCGATCATGATATTGGAAGTTATAAATCTCTTCCAACCAGGCTTTATGAGTTAAGTTATCGCTATCCAGAAGTTCACTCAAAATAGCTTTAGCATCACCTACAATAGGTAGATCTACCGGCACGTTTTTCCCGATCTCGGCCGCATCGATGTCAATATGCATGATCTTGGCCCTTGGTGCAAATTTATTAACATCTCCGGTTACACGGTCATCAAACCTAGCCCCAATGGCTATTAAAAGATCGCAATTTTGCACCGCATTATTGGCCCAGGGTGTGCCATGCATACCGAGCATGCTGAGGTTTAAGGGGTGTTTAGAAGGCATTACACCCAAGCCCATAAGAGTAGTTGTTACCGGGATCTCATATCTTTCTGCTAACTGCCTTAAAACCAAAGCCGCATCCTGGGATCCTCCGCCGGCATAAATAAGCGGTCTTTGGGATTCCTTAATAAGTTTCCTGGCCAAATGTATTTGCCGCGGATGACCTTCGGTTTTAACCCTATACCCTGGTAGATCAATCTCTATGTTGAGAGAATTATCGGTCGCTAAATTCATTAAGGCATCTTTAGTGATATCGATTAAAACCGGGCCCTTTCTTCCAGTGCTGGCAATATAGAAGGCTTCTATTAAAACTCTTTTAATATCATTGGTGTTTTTAACTAAATAGTTATGCTTGGTAACGGGCATGGTTATGCCCATGACATCGGCTTCCTGAAAGGAATCTTTGCCAATCAGGCCAGCCTGAACTTGACCGGTAATAGCAACCAGAGGCACGGAATCCATATAAGCATTGGCTAAACCTGTCACCAGATTGGTAGCTCCCGGCCCCGAGGTAGCTATAACCACACCTACTTTACCGGTGGTTCTGGCATAACCATCAGCAGCATGAGCTGCGCCTTGTTCATGCCGGGTTAAAATATGTTTTAGCTTTGAGTTAAATAAAGCATCATAAATTGGCAAGACCGCTCCGCCCGGATAACCAAAGACATATTCTACCTCTAGTTCTATCAAGCCGTTAATTAAAATTTCTGCTCCTGTATGTGGCATAAGGTCACCTCCCAAAAAAAGTTACAAAAAAACCCCGTCCCTAAAAAGGGGCGAGGTAAATCGCGGTACCACCCTATATTATACTTTCTGCAGCTGTTACGGGCGCTCCCGGCTAAAGCTAATAACAGCTAAACTTGCTGTCTTTCACCTTAGCAGCTCCAGAGCGATGTTTCCTGCCTTTACCCGTTGCACTTGCACCAAAACGGCAACTCTCTTTATAGGCTTTGGGCAGTACTGCTCTCTTTCTTAGCCTTTGCCATATTCGCATTTTAAAAGGTTTTGTTTTTTAGTATACGTACATTTTCAGTCATTGTCAACTAATTTTTTATTTTTAGCATGTATACATTGCAAAATACGTAAACCGACCTAGGATTTTTATTTTTCCTATTGATTTTATCACTAAGAGTTGCTCTCACTTAGTTACTTTCGAGATATTTCAGATAAAGAATTTGGGGGGCAGATCTATTTAGTTTTGTGTGAAAACCTTTTACATGCTAAAATAAAGAAGTACTCGCAAAAGTATTCACATCAAGAGAGGAGGATTTAATATTGAATGTAATTAAACAAGGCCTTAAAGAAGCAGCCTTGGCAATTTTACCTCTAACTTTTCTGGTTTTAATTCTAAGTCTGATATTTTTACCATTTTCACCGGAAAATATCACTCGCATTGTTATTGGCTCTCTCTTTACTTTAGTTGGCCTCTTTCTCTTTTTACAGGGCACTAAGATATCTCTGATTCCCATGGGTGAATTAATAGGAGCCTATCTCCCTAAAAGCGGCTCTTTAGTTTTACTTATGGCCACCGCCTTTATCTTTTCTTTTTCGGTTACTCTAGCTGATCCTAGTGTCCATGTTATGGTAGAACAGTTTAAAAATCTCTCTGCCTCCGGAGTCCCCCCTAAGCTTCTTTCCATATTAGTATCAATTGGCATGGGACTTCTGGTAACCTTAGCCCTAATTAGAATTGTTTTTTCTATACCTATTCGCCTAATTTTGATAATAGGATATCTGGGCGTAATTATTTTAAGTTTTTTGGCTCCCAAAAATCTGGTTCCTTTCTTTTTAGATTCAGGTAGTATCTCCACTGGACCCATGGCTGTTCCTTGTATAATTGCTCTGGGACTAGGCACGGCCTCTGTACTAGGTGGGAAAAGTTCTCTGGAAGATGGATTTGGTCTGGTAGGCCTTGCCACCTTGGGACCCATCTTAACCCTGATGATCTGGGGGGTATTAAACTTATGAATGTCGCTGTTTTTCTTGCTGAGTTTCTTAACACTTTTATCGAGGTAGCTAAAACCCTAATTCCCCTGATCGCACTTTTTGTAATCTTCGATGTTTTCTTTTTACATCTGCCAAAAAGCTTTATCCGCAAGGTAGCTTCCGGCACCTTAATGACTCTTTTTGGTTTAACCTTCTTTTTGCAAGGTGTCTATTTGGCTTTTGTACCTCTGGCCAGAGAACTAGGTATAGCCTTTGGCTTTATGAAACAAAAAGCTCTGCTTATTCCGGTTGGACTTTTCCTGGGTCTTTTTGTCACCATTGCCGAGCCGTCACTAAGGGTTTTAGCCGATCAGGTTGAAAAAGCTTCCGCCGGTCATATAAAAGGCAGTCTCTTAATTACCACCGTTTCTCTCGGAGTCTCGGTGCTTGTAGCTTTAGCTCTGTATTTGATTGGCAAAGGCATACCTTTAACTTGGATTATCATCCCGGGTTATTTAGTGGCTCTTGTCGGCCTCAAGTTTACCAGTTCAACCTTTGTGGCGATTGCCTTTGACTCAGGAGCCGTGGCTACAGGGCCACTAACTGTAACCTTTATGATGACTCTGGCCTTAAGCATTGCCGAAAACGCTCATTCCGCAGCTTTGGCAGGATTTGGTCTGGTTTGCACGGTAGCTTTAGCTGCTGTGCTCTCGGTTGAGTTTTTAAGTGTACTGTTTTCCCTAAAGTTAAAACACAAAGAGGTGTCTGAAAGCTATGAACGCCAGTGAATATAATTTAATTGTGACCATTGTAAATAAAGGCTGGGCCGATGAGATTGTAGAAGCCTCCAAAACAGCCGGAGCCGAAGGCGGAACTATTATCTATGGCCGAGGTACCGGTATTCACGAACAAAAGAACTTCTTTGGCATTATCATTGAGCCAGAAAAGGAACTTGTTCTCACGGTTATCGAAAAAAGCAAAACCAAACCGGTTTTAGAAGCTATTAGAAAAGCCGGTAAACTCGAGCAACCAGGTACCGGTATTGCTTTTGTCCTAAACTTAAGCGAAGTTAGCGGTATTGTACACAAGCAGTAAAAGTTAGCCACAGTAAAAAATAAACTCATTAAATCTAAAGAGGGCCTAAATTTAGGCCCTCTTTAGATTTAATGACAATTGTCCAAGCTAAAATCATTCAATTATTTATAACTTATGAAGTAAAACTGTTATCGCTTACCTTCTTTAAGAAAAAACCTACCTCTAAAGTGGTTTTTGCCTCCAAATATTAGGCCCACGCTTCGTCTAATTTAGGTTTTATTTTAACTTAAATGTTATAACCCAACGATGTTTTTAGATAAAACACATTATAACTAAGAGGGCTCTCTTTGGGAGGTGTGCTTAAAAAACCGTCTGAAATCATCTTAAAAACTACCAAACCAATGATAGTATGAACATAACCTGCTAGATATTGATTTATCTGGCCGTAAAGATGCTTGGGTACAAAACCGGTAAACTCCTTCCAGAGCAAAAAGACAAGATCCGTAAGCAAAGCTTCAAGTTCGTTTACCAAAGGCGAAAAGAGGTTTATAAGCTCTTCAAATTGTTCTTTGGTAAAGATTGGTATGGCCAACTTATAGCCTTTATCTTTTTTTACCAGATTTAATCTAATTAGTCTGGCTAAATCATCATCACTTATAGTCTCCTTGTTTAAGCTGCCATTTTCAGTTTGCTGGAGTAAACCCTGACTAAACAGATTGCCTATTCCCTGGCGATATAGCTCATTATCGAAGTATTTGCCTAGCCATAAGTAGACAACCTGGCCTCTTTTGGGATCGCTTGGATCCATATACGAATTATTCCCGGAGGCAAAAGGCTCTAACGACTCTTTTTCATCCTCTGTTTCTTTAACGATAAACCAGCCATAGCCACCATCTTTGCGGGGTACAAAGGGTCCGTATTGGAGCTTTTCATGAGCATTTTGGATATGACTCACTGCTTGGCGGATAATCAAAGGTACAATAATATAACCCAGCTTTTCCATACCGAAATCACAGCCATAAAAGCCAATATTTTTTACAGTTTCTTTATTGTCAGCTAGAAATGGGGCGATCTTTTCAACTAGTTTAGCAATATAGGGTGAAAACATGGCAAACAATGCTTTTTGATCGGCTAACTTTAGGATAATAAAGTCGGTAAGATAGCTATCACCTTTTTGAATCAGGGCATCCCCATAAATCAAGCGTGGCAGTTCATCTTCAATATATAGTGTGGGTATTCCTGTTATTAAACTGATTTCCTCACAGGTAAGTGGTTTTTCATAGGCTGCCAGACATATGGCCCGAGCTAGCTGTGAATAAAGATATCGATTGGCATCCATACTCCCATTACAGGTTGTGGTATTCCAGTTAATTCTGTTATAGATCCTTGGCATTTTATCCATCCTTTCTTTAATTTGTTCGCGTCCAACATGTAACCTCCATTTAACCGTAGTCAGAGGCAGATTATATCTTTGGGCTATCGTTTTTAGAGAAAGCTCCAAAAGATAATAATCTACCATGATATTGCGATACATAGCCGACAAAGAGTGCAGCGCTTGGAATACATTCTGATGCTCTTCCTTGACTATTAAGCGGTCTAGATAGTCGTAGTCTACAAACTCAGCTAAGTTCTGGTAAGATTCGCTTTTGGCTTTAGCATCAATAAATTTGGCATAGCGATTATGGGCTATCTGCCAGATCCAGCCCTCTAAATTTTGGATTTCATATCTTGAGAGGCCATAGAGAATATGGCCTAAGATCTCTTGAGCAAGATCCTCGGCATCTTCTCTACATTTAAGTCTTTTAAGACAAAAGCGAAAGATCGGTTCGATATAATCTGTAACTGAATCCTTATTGTTTTCCATGTCACACCTCTAATTAAGCTTTTCATAAGTTATGTGTTGTACTTTTCCTCCAGGATAGGTTAAACCTGTAAGTTTTAAAAATACCACTAGACCTTCCTGATATTTTTAGGTATCAGATAACCATAAGATTTTGGATTTTACCTCTAACAAAGCAGGAGCAGATAAAAAACAGCTCATCATTTACAGATAATAAAAAAACTCGCTAAGTAATAATAACTATCTGCAGTTAAGTTTTACCAAAATGACTTAAAGAGCTATATTACATACCGGCATGAATCTGCCTAAAAATCAATTCATTGCGAAGTAAATAATGCAGAAGCAACCCTAATAAAAAAAAGAAAAAAGGCAAACATAATAAACTATGGATGTTTACCTTTTTTCTATATTTATGGAGTTAACCTAGTGCGGTCTCTGGGAAATGCACTGGCTTCTCTTACATTGGTTAGTCCTAATAAACGCGATGTCAGTCTCTCTAGACCTATTGCTAACCCACCATGGGGAGGCATCCCACAATAAAAAAGTTCAAGGTAACTAGCAAAATGCGTTGGTTCCATCCCTTTACTCTCAATCGATTCTACTAACTTTGAATAATGATGAATCCTTTGCCCACCAGTAGTTATCTCTAAACCGTTAAAAAGCAGGTCAAAAGATGCTGTCAAACTACTATCTTCAGGAGCTGGCATTGTATACATAGGACGAATATCTCTGGGATAACGAGTAAGGAAAACTAGAGCTGATTTTTTATCTTTAGCTACATATTGGCAAATTAATCTTTCTCCTTCAGGATCTAGATCGCCTTTAGGGGATTCTTTGCCATATTGTCGTTTTAGTATTCCTTGAGCTTCTCTAACTGTCATTCTTGGTATTTCAGATATGACAGGGATTTCTACTCTATGAAGGTTCAACTCCATTTCACATTCGTTAGCAACTTTCTCAAACATATGTCTTAATAACTCGGTCTCCAATACCATTAGATCAACCTCTGATTCAATAAAGCCCATTTCAAGATCAAGCGAAATGTATTCGTTTAAGTGACGTGATGTATTATGGTCTTCTGCTCTATAGACTGGAGCTATTTCAAAAACTCGCTCAAAGCCTGCTGATACCATCATCTGCTTATAAAACTGTGGTGATTGAGCTAGATAAGCTTGATGTTCGAAATAATTAATAGCAAAAAGGTTTGAGCCTCCTTCCGTACCAGAACCAACAATTTTAGGTGTGAAGATTCGAGTAAATCCATTTTTAGTTAGGAATTCAGCAAAGGCTGTTGCCAATATCGCTTGAATCTTAAAAATAGAATGTACTTGGGCATGCCTTAAAGAAAGTACACGATGATCTAAAAGTGTATCTAATCGAGCATTTAATTGGCCTTTATTAATTTCAAATGGTAATGGCGATAACGCTGGATTGATTGCTTCGATTAGGAGAACTTTAATTTCATACCCATTTGGCGCTTTTGGTGCTTTAACAACTTGACCCTTAATTATGACAACTGATTCTAAACTAATAGGTGTTTGGGTTAATTTATCTTCTAACACACATTGGATTAAGCCACTTCTATCACGTAGATCAAGGAAAACCAGATGACCAAGAGACTCCATTCTCTCGAGACTGCTT
>DHOO01000016.1 GCA_002409975.1 Firmicutes bacterium UBA5388 | reverse complement strand
CGAATATCGAGAGCTATTTTCTAATATTGATAAGGAGCGAGCCGGATGCCAAATTGGGTTTTAGAAACCAAAGCGCTTACGCGGAAATATAAGCAACAGACAGCAGTCGATGCGCTTAATATTCATGTTCCCAAAGGATGTATCTATGGCCTTCTGGGACGTAATGGCGCGGGTAAAACGACTACTCTCCGGATGATTATGGGTTTAGTGAAACCGACTGCCGGTGACATAGAAGTCTTTGGTCAGAACATCCAAGAAAACGCCGAACAAATTTATCCCCGTGTGGGTTCGATTATTGAAACGCCGGGATTTTATGAAAATCTTACTGCTCCGGAAAATCTGGCAATTCTTGCGCGCCTCCGCGGGATTCATCGTCGGGATGCGATCTCATATGCTCTTTCACGAGTAGGACTTGATCATGAACCGGAAAAATTGGTAGCGCAGTATTCGTTAGGAATGAAACAGCGATTGGGAATTGCCGCCGCTATTATGCATGAACCGGAGTTGCTAATTCTGGATGAACCAACTAATGGCCTTGACCCGATTGGTATCCAAGAAATGCGCAACTTTTTACTGGATTTATGCGAGGAAAAGCAAGTAACGATTATTATTTCCAGTCATATTCTTAGTGAAATTGAACAAGTAGCGGATCTAATTGGGGTTATTCATAAGGGCAAGTTACTGGAGGAGATTACCATTGGGGAGCTTCGGAAGAGAAATCGCAGGTACCTTGAGTTTCAAGTCTCAAACCAGAAGAAAGCAGTTGTCCTTTTGGAGCAGCAGTTTCAGATTAATGATTATGAAGTGCATGAGCAAGGGAAGATTCGTATTTATTCCCACTTTGGGGAGGAAGGAAAACTTAATAGAGCATTGATAGAGAATAACATTGAAGTATCAAAGATTACAATGAGCGAAGACAGACTAGAGGACTACTTTGTCAAACTAATAGGGGGTCGGGCAAATGATTAATTTGTTATCTACCGAGTTTTTAAAACTAAAACGCTCGCAGCTTTTCTTAATCAGTATGCTTGGAGCGGCAACCTCACCTTTTGTCTGTTTTATCGCGTATTTAGGTATGAAGAGCAAAAAGCCTGGTGTCCCTATTTTGTTTAATGAAGTTTTTTCTGAAACTAATTTATATCTTGTTTTACTAATCGGAGTCACTTTATATGGAGTAATTACTGCTTACCTTTTTAATCGCGAGTATACGGAGAATACTTTAAAAAATATCCTAACCATTCCGATCTCCAGAACAAGATTATTTATGAGTAAATTAATCCTACTATTAATCTGGATTCTGTTCTTGACAATGTTTGCTTGGGGGCTGACCTTAATTTTTGGAGTAATTGGGCAGTTCCAAGGTTTGAGTGCTGCGGTATTAATGACCGCATTTAAAGAATATATTGTGGGAGGCGTGTTGCTTTTTCTTCTGGTCACACCAACTATTTTGGTAACATTGTTATGCAAAAATTATGTGCCCTCTATTGTCTTTACCGTTGCGCTTACCATGGTCAATGTCTTGATTGGGAACTCAGAATATCGAGTTTTGTATCCTTGGTCGGCAGTGTTAGTGATTGCCCGGCATGATTTTATTACTCAGTACCCGCCTGTGTATTCGTATCTTTCCATTTTTGCCACTTCGCTGTTGGGTTTGCTTGCTGCTGTCATTTATTTTAAAAAGGAGGAGATTCATTAGTGGAAACGATCTTTTTGCTTATTAAATCAGTAATTTTAGGGATTGTCGAGGGGGTAACCGAATTCCTGCCGGTCTCTTCCACCGGACATCTTATTATTTTCCAAAATTTAATTGGTTTTAAAGGGGCCAGTCGAAATTATGTGGAGATGTACACTTACGTGATCCAGCTGGGCGCTATTTTAGCAGTGGTGATCCTTTATTGGGGGAAAATAAAAGATACTTTGATTAATTTCTTTCCGCAAAAAGTTGGTTATGAAAACTCTGGGTTTAAATTTTGGTTGGTAATCTTTATTGCTTGTATTCCCGGAGGCGTTCTCGGAATATTATTAGATGATTTGGCTGAGCAGTATTTATTTACACCCATCTCGGTAGCGCTCACCTTGTTTTTAGGCGGTCTGTGGATGATCTATGCGGAAAAGAAATTTCGAGATAACAAACGAAAAGGACAAGAACTAAAGGTCACTATAAAGCAGGCCTGGATTATCGGGCTATTTCAGTGCTTGGCGATTATTCCCGGGATGTCACGGTCGGCTTCTACCATTATCGGGGGATGGGTCGCCGGACTTTCGACGGTGGCGGCGGCGGAGTTTTCCTTTTTTCTGGCAATCCCGGTTATGGTCGGCATGAGCTTTCTAAAGATTATGAAGGTTGGGGGTTTATCGATTCTTACTTCTACGGAAATTATCTCCCTTGTTGTCGGTTTTGTAGTCTCATTTATTGTGGCATTAATCGTGATTGATAAGTTTATTACCTATCTCAAGAAAAAGCCAATGAAGATCTTTGCGATCTATAGAATGATCTTTGCGCTAGTCCTTTTAGGGGCGGGAATGGCGAGGCTGTTCTAGTATTTTGTAGATATTGCGTTAGGCTAGACTTTATTTTTTAATACAGAGAAGTGTTTCCGCTTCTTCGTACCCTCTAAGCCAAAGTCAAGCAGATTACCTTTCTTGTAAGGTTTTTGCCAAAAATAGGTTTAAAGAATTGAAAAAATGTGGATTTTGTGATATTCCCGTCCAGCATTTTTGTGTTCTCCTTATTTTAGAGATTCGGACAAGAACTACCAGCTCTCTATGATAAGGATTTTTTTATGAAAAGCATCATTAATTCGTATTATTTACCCGTATTTAGTTTTTTTCAGAACTTGACTTTTGAATTTGTGTTTTATGCAAAGCTAGTGAAACACTGTATATTTTGGTCAAATACAAACTTAGGTAATTATGCAATTCCCTCAGAATAAAAATAACTTTACAAAATCACTTTTGCCTTTAAAATGATTCAGATAGTTACTCTATTGATAATATCAAGACTCAACTTTATTGTTTCTAATTTTTGTTTATATCCAAAAAGGTGTACAAAGCAAAAAATTTATCTGTTTAAAGTTATTGTTAAATAAAAATAATTATGCTATAATTGGAAATACAAATTTGAAATAGTAACTTTAAGTTTCCTGAGTAAATGGATAATCACTAATAAAATTTTAATAGAATTGATAAAGTAACAAATAACTTTATCGATAAAGGCAAATTCGGTAAAAGCCGAAGACGCAAAGCCAAGGGTCTAAGGGATAACGAAATATTTATCCTATGATTGCCAGGTTGCCGAAATATAAGTTATTTTTGTTGTCCAAAATTATTTGTAAATAGTGAATAAACAGTATTAAACCCCAAATGGGTTAAAAAACAAAGGAGTGTATAGATAATGAAAAAAGTTTTATTCTTGTCTCTGGTTGTTTGTCTTCTCTTTACAGGATTTAGTATTTGGGGAAAAGAGAAATTAGGCGACGACCCATTTGTAGTTGTTCTGGGAACAGCTCAGGACGTAGGCTACCCTCATGCGGGCTGTAAAAAGGAGTGTTGTCTGAGGGCATGGAAAAACAGCTCCCTCAGGAGGTTGATTTGCAGCATTGCGGTTGTCGACCCCTTAACAAAAGAAAGATGGATTATTGATCCTTCCCCTAATTTCATTGAACAATGGATGTTGCTTGAAGATACTTATCCTTTTTTACCAAAGGTGGTCGATAAAAATGTCCCCTTGTATGATTGTTTAAAAGTATCAGGTTTCTTACCGACTCATGCTCATATCGGACATTATCCCGGTATGATGTTTATTGGTCGTGAAGGAATCGGGGCAAATGGTGTTCCGGTGTATGCGATGCCCAGAATGAGTGAGTTCTTACAAAATAACGGGCCGTGGAACCAACTTGTAAATCTTAATAATATTACTATTTATCCGATTCAAGAAAATGTAACTTTCAATCTAAATAACAGAATTAGTGTAACTGCAATGCGAGTGCCTCACCGTGACGAGTATTCCGAGACCGTTGGTTTTATTGTGCAAGGACCCAACAAATCCTTTGCCTATATCTCTGATATTAACAAATGGGAAGTATGGGAAAGGAGAATAGAAGATGTGGTTGCTCAAGTAGATTATGCTTTTCTCGATGGTACCTTCTATGGTGAGGGAGAAATTCCCGGTAAAAGTATAGAGGAAATACCCCATCCCTTTGTAGTGGAAACCATGAAAATATTTGATACCTTTCCGCTAAGCGAAAGAAATAAAATATATTTTGTGCATCTTAACCATACCAATCCTTTGTTAAACCCAAAAAGTAAGGAACGGAAGCTTGTTAAAAAAGCCGGGTATAATCTTCCGGATGACGGAACAGTATTAGGCTTATAAGCAAGTCTTCTTCCCCTGGTGTCTATAGATGTCACGAATTCAGACTAAGATATTGATATGCCCACTAGGAATTGTCTAATCTTAGACAATTCCCTTGAATATTAGTCCAACACTATATAGTCGTCAACGTTAACTTCCACTTGGTCCGAGCAAAAATAAGAAGATAAAAGTTAACGTTGATCGACAAGCCTCGAAGTGTTTTCTAGATGGTCGTTCATGCCGCTTACCGACAGTATTACAAAGTATTGTCAATCAAAGGCGGGTGAATCAACAAAAGGGGCATTTCCCAGATCGGTTAAATAGAAGTTTTGGTAATTATGCAATTCCCTCAATTGAAAGGAGTACATAGTCAGTGAGAAAGTTTATTCATTTACTAATGATACTTTTGATAATAATTCCTTTGGTGTTATTGGCGGGATGTTGGGGTCCCAAAGAGGTGACTGTTAGTGTGCTGGTGCAAGAATCCGGTCCTAATAGTCCCCCCCACAGCAAGTGGATTTGGAATGTTGTGAGTTTGGCAGCTGATGAATGGAATTCTGAGCCGATGAATAAAATTAAGATAAAACTTGATAAAGTTGAACATCCGTCCACACCAGAGGGAATAAAAAACACTTATAACAATGTTATCAAGGGAAAAAAACCGGTTGCAATACTTGGTTCACCTTATTCCAATGTGGTTTTTACTCTTATGGAGGATATTGCCGAATCAAAAATTCCATATCTTACTGCGGCAACAAATGAAAAAATTACTAAAAGCGGTAATAAAGCCGTATTTCGAGTTGTCACTCACGATAAAACTGCTTGTAAGATTGCAATTAAGTATGTTGTTAACGTACTTGAGAAGAAGAAATTAGCGGTACTATATACAGATAATGTATTCGGCCAGGGCGCCAAAGATTCCATTGTGGAAGTGGCAAGTGAGATGGGAGGCAGAGTTGTAAAAAGTCTCCCGTATAAACCCGGCGGAGACAAGGTTGATGTAAGAAACCAAATTGAAGAGTTAAAAGAGACTGATGCGGAATTCCTCTTGATCTGGCCCGATGTAGGGGAAGGGGTTCCAATTTTAGCTCAAATCAAAGAGAAACAGTATACGATCCCATTTATGGTCAGAAATGGGATATTGAATTTGTATGCGGATAATCTTTTTTCCGAAATTCATAATGATAGTTATCTCTCACTGGACTTTTTCCGTACGGCAGAGAACATGGAATGGGTGGTCAAAGTTGAAACGAAATACGGAAAAGACCATGTCCATTTCATACCGGCTGCTTATTATGATGGAGCTAATATTTTATTTAACGCCATTAAGTCGGTTTCCGGTAAAATAACTCCAAATTCAGTGAGAGAACAATTAAGAAAAATAACTTATTCCGGTGTCTTGGGTGACTACCGCTTTGATGAGAATGGCGACAGTCTCAAAAGTTCGTTTATTGTACAAATAAAGGAAGAAAGACCAGAGTTAGTTAAAATTGAAATTAGTGAATAATATGTAAAGATTAAGGTATAGGCAGGATAAACCCAGATTTATCCTGCCTATTATCTCTGTGGAGGGCGCTTGCATATGATTAAGTTAAAGAAAACAAGAAACTATAAGAACAATTCTTTAAGTGAAGGTATAAATAATAGACCGAATAAAGAAAAACAAATAGACGAGCAGGGAAAAAACAAAAAAAGAACTAGAATGTTCAGTATAAAAATCAAGATTACGGGCTTTTTTTCTTTATTTATCTTAATTATTATTGCTGTTTCAGCGTTAAGTATCTTCTCCCTCAACAGATTAGCCGGAGCATTGAATACGATAATCAACACCTATGAAAATCAAATAGAAATAGCCTACTCGTTGAAAGAATTTAATACTAATATGAATACCAGTTTAATTTTGTATATTAATGAACCTAATAATCTATTTTTGGAAGAAATATATACTAATTTGTCTCATTTAAAAAACTTAAAGAATAAAGTCATACAGTTGGATCAGACTTATGGCCTTTCCGATACGTTGAATCTGTATAAAGATTTAGATGTAATTGTGGATAAGATAGTCTTTGAGCTCAGAAATAAGCGACAAGAAAAGGCGGAGAAGATTTTTAGAGATAATAAAATTACCTTCGCAGCGATATCTGCCGCCATTGACAAGTATGTTAAGCAAAAAGAAAAAAACATTAAAGAGCTAACAGAAGAAGTGAATAGCCAAAATAGAATAATTTTGAAAACGATCTGGGTTTGTCTAGGAGCTTCACTATTACTGGTATTTACTTTAACATTTGTGGCCTCTAATATTCTGACTAAACCAATTATGAAAATTACAGAAAAAGCATCAGCAGTTGCTAAGAGCGATTTGACTGTTTCTGTAGATATTAAATCAAACGATGAGATTGGGATATTATCCCAGGCATTTGTCCATATGACCAATAATTTAAAAAATATTATTAGAGTTTTGAATAGAGACGCCTCACTATTAGCACATATAACACAGGGTTTTAAAGAAAGTATTAACCAAGTAGCTACTTCAAACGAGCAAATTGCGGCAACAATTGAAGAAATAGCGTCAGGTTCTCAAGAACAGGTAATACATATAACGTCAGCAAAAGGGATAATCGAAAATATATTGAATGAAATGTTAAACATATCCTTGAATGCCAATGAGGCCTCCTCAATATCTATTCAAGCTGGTGAATATGCATCATCAGGTAATAAAATAATTAACGAAGCGCTGCGACAGATGGTAAATATAAATGACGCTATTGTAAAATCAGCAAATACCATTAAAGAATTGGGGGAATACTCCGAGAACATCTTAAGCATAACAAATATTATTAAAGGAATAGCGGACCAAACCGATCTTCTGGCTATAAATGCAGCTATTGAAGCGGCAAGAGCCGGGGAAGTTGGAAGGGGGTTTGCTGTGGTTGCCCAAGAGACAAGAAAACTTGCCGTGCAGTCTCTAAAAGCTACTGAAGAAATCGGTCAAATAGTATCGGGAATCAAAAAACAAATTGAGGAATCGATTGAGGTTTCGGAGACGGGTATACTGCAAGCAGATGGTGGAATGAAAATAATGAAGAATGTCAGTGAAACATTTGATAATATTTTGACTAATAGTCAAAGGCTTATATCTAAGATATCTATGGTGTCAAAGAGCACAGGTAAGGTGGTTAACGAAAATGATGTTGTTTCAAATGCGCTGAATAATATTGTAGAAGTTGCAGAAGAGTCCTCGGCCGGGGTAGAAGAAGTTGCAGCCTCTATTGAAGAACAAAATGCCCTGTCAAGTGAGATGGCTTCAGTGGTGAGTAAAATAGCAGAAATATCAGCAGGTTTATATCAGATCATAGAACAATTTAAGATTGTATGACTTTTTATGATTAATTTTTCAAAACGCTCTATCGTTATATCAAGACTTATGCAGGATAGGTGGGCATTATATTTAATCTATATGCTGACTATTTTGCAATTGCTGATTGCTTTCTTTGCTGATGTTTTTTGGTTTAGTTAGTTTTCGAAAATATCTTTTAATGGTATCTCCAGATCGGCAAAAACATTTGATTTGACCGTATCTTCTTCCATAAGGAGAATCATATTATCTATATCTCGTTCTTGAGAAAAGGTGTATTGAATAATACTTCTGTTTTCCAAATTTACAATCCAGTACTCTAAAATACCGCTTTTCATGTAGAGGTTTAATTTAGCCGCCATATCTTTACCTTTAGTTGAGGGAGATAGTACTTCAACAATCAATGTTGGGATACCTTCGTATTTACTATCCTCACTTACTTTTTCCTGGTCACAAATCACAATAACATCTGGTTGAACAACATTGGGATCTTCTTCGAATTTAGTCGCAAAACCGAAAAGCCTTACATCTAAGGGAGCTGTTAATGAACGACAGGGTTTTCCTTTAAAGTAGCTGTAAAAATGTCCAGCGATTTCGTTTACTACAATCTGGTGTTTAAAACTAGGTGAGGCCATCAGATAAATCTCGCCGTTAATCAGTTCGAACCTTTGATCGGAGGAATTAACCAGAGTCATGTATTCTTCATAACTAATCTTTCTTGTCAATTTATAATTTTTTGCTTCTTCGTGGACAACAAAGAAATCCGGTTCCGTATAATGGAGGAGTTTAGCGACGCTTTTCCCGTTTTTTACCACAATAATATCTTCCTTCTCGACCAGTGAAAGATATTTCCCAAAAGCATTCTGTAAATCTGTGGTACTAACCCTCATGATATCACCTCACGTCTCTGTTATCGCTATAATTATAAGCATTATTAGCTAGATTGTCAATTGATAATAGCTAATTAGGTATTCGGTATCAGTATAATAGGAAGACGGAATTGGCTAAACTTACTGTAACGATAATGATTTGTAAAGAGAAACAATATAATTGAAGCTACAAAATGAATCTGTGAAATAAAACAGAGTGAGTATGGGCGAAATGTGTGTTTATTCTGTTGTGGCTGGAATTAGGATTAAGGTTGGAGCAAAAAATGAAAAACAGAATATTAGGTAAACAGGATAAAAAGGAAGGAATCTTAGAAGGGACCTTCCTTTTGCTGAAGAAATATAGATTAAGAAGTAAGGTGTATTACGGCAACCTGATAGTTGCGAGCCATTTAAAAAGGGGGATTCGTGTGGAGATCAAAAAAACGTTGTTCGGGACGACAAAAGATGGCGCCAAGGTGATGCTGTTTACTTTAAAGAATACACAAAACGTAACAGTCAAAATTATTACCTATGGCGGAATTATTACCGCATTGCAAGTACCGGCAAAAGACGGAAAAATGGTCGATCTTGTTCTGGGGTTTAATACGTTCCAAGAATATCTGGGGGAGCATCCTTATTTGGGAGCAATTATCGGCAGGTATGCCAACCGGATTACCGGCGGCAGGTTTGTCATAAACGGCGCCGAGTATCAACTGGCCAAAAACGAAGGGAAAAACCATCTCCACGGCGGAAACGTCGGTTTTGACAAGGTTGTTTGGAGCGCGGAAGAGATGCAAAGCGATCAGGCAGTTGGTGTCCGGTTGTTTTATTTATCAAAAGACGGTGAAGAAGGATATCCGGGGAACCTGCGCACAATAGTGACGTATCAATTAACTAATCAAAACGAATTGACGATCGAATATGAGGCCGTTACGGACAAACCGACAGTTGTCAACCTGACCAATCATAGTTATTTTAACTTAAGCGGTGAGGGTTCGGGTGATGTTTTGCGACACGAAATCATGATCAATGCCGATCAATATAGTGTTGTAGATGAAGACTTGATTCCTACGGGTGAGCTTAAGCCGGTTAAAGATTCACCGCTGGATTTCACAGTAAGAAGACCTATTGGCGCACGGATTAGCGAACTGGAAGGTGGTTACGATCATAATTATGTCCTGAATAAAAATGAAAATGAGTTGTTATTGGCAGCCAGAGTCTTTGATCCGGATAGTAAAAGGATGATGGAGGTATTCACTACGGAACCGGGAATTCAGTTTTATACGGCAAATTTTCTAAATGGGACGCTCAAGGGTAAATCCGGTAGGGTTTATGATAAACAGGGGGCATTTTGTCTGGAAGCGCAACATTTCCCGGATGCTCCTAACCAGGCGGCTTTTCCTACCACACTTTTAAATCCTGGCGAGACTTACCGGCAGAAAACGGTTTATAAATTTTCCATATAGTGTTGGGAATTTTCGTTAATAAATTGGTGCGCTGGAAAGCGCAAGTAGCTGTGAGAAACTTATCCATCTACCTTTTTGCTACTTCTATAGAAGTTTAAATTTAAATGTATTATAATAACTATTATGAATACGATGAAATCATTCTTCTTTTTGTCAATTATTGACTCAGCCCATTCTGGAGGTGTAAATTTGAAAGTTATAGGGATCATTCCCGCCCGCTATGGTTCGACCAGGCTTCCTGGAAAGCCGTTAAAACTGATCGCAGGAAAACCGATGATTGAACATGTTTATCTGCGTGCAAAAAACGCCATCTATCTCTCGGATGTTCTGATCGCCACCGATGATCAGCGTATTAAGGAAACAGTAGAAGCTTTCGGCGGTAAAGCGCTGATGACTTCTCCAAACCATCAAACAGGAACTGATCGCTTGGTGGAGGCGATCGGCTATTTGAACATTGACCATGACGATATTATTGTTAATATTCAGGGGGATGAGCCGCTTCTTGCCCCGGAAATGGTTGACGAATTAGTCAAACCATTAGTGGAGGATAACAGCCTTGTAATGTCAACCCTGAAACACCGGATCAAAGAGGAAAAAGAGCTCAATGACCCCAATGTGGTTAAAGTAGTAACTGATAATTATGGATTTGCCTTATATTTTTCGCGTTCTCCGCTTCCTTATAATCGGACCGGTCTTGAGGTCGGTTATTATAAACATGTTGGCTTATATGCCTATCGTAAAGATTTTTTATTAAAATATGCGTCGATGAAACGGACCCTGCTTGAACAGGTTGAATCTCTGGAGCAACTAAGAGCTTTGGAAAACGGATATAAGATTAAAGTAGTCGAAACGAATTTTGAAACAGTCAGTGTTGACTCGCAGGCCGACTTGGATAGAGTTAATATAATTGTAAGAGAGGGTAAAATAAATGCGACAAGAGTTTAAAACGGCCCAGGTTCAAATAACTGATCGGTTAGTCGTCGGCGGGAATAATCCATTTGTATTAATTGCCGGACCATGTGTTATTGAGTCCGAGAGACTGGTCATGGAGACCGCCGAACAATTAAAGGAGCTTACCGATAGATTGGAAATACCATTGGTTTTCAAATCTTCTTTTGATAAGGCGAATCGAACAAGCCTTGGCTCTTTTAGAGGGGAAGGATTAGAAACAGGTCTCCGTATCTTGGCTAAGGTTAAAAAGGAATTTAATCTCCCTGTTATTACTGATATTCATCTCCCGGAACAGGTCGCACCGGTTGCAGAAGTTGTTGATATTTTACAGATTCCGGCTTTTTTATGTCGGCAGACGGATTTACTGATTGCCGCCGCCCAAACCCATAAAGCTATAAATGTTAAAAAAGGCCAGTTTCTGGCGCCTTGGGATATGAAAAACGTTGTTGATAAGGTGAGCCAATCGGGGAATAATAAAATTCTTGTGACCGAAAGAGGGACAAGTTTTGGCTATAATAATCTAGTTGTTGATATGACAGGCTTGGTTGAATTAAGAAAGTTGGGTTACCCTGTCGTTTTTGATGGGACCCATAGCGTCCAAAAACCCGGTGGTCAAGGCTCATCAACCGGCGGTAATCGAGAATATGTAAAAGATCTTTCCAGAGCAGCAGCTTCAATCGGGATTGACGCTCTTTTTTTGGAAACCCATCCTCATCCTGATCAGGCTTTATCCGATGGACCTAATATGGTGAAACTGGATGAGTTGCCAGAACTATTGAAGCAGGTAAAATATATAGATGAATATATCAAAAGCGGAGATTGATAATGATGGTGGATATTGATATTCTTGAAGAAGCCCGCAAAGTCTTTGCCATCGAGATTGAATCTTTACTAAAGGTTAAAGATGAGCTAGATGAGAACTTTACTGTTTTGGTAAAAGAGATCCTTGCTTGTCAGGGCCGGGTGATCCTTACCGGAATGGGTAAATCCGGGCATATCGCTAAAAAGATTGCGGCTACCATGTCCAGTTTGGGTACTCCCGCTTATTTTTTGCATCCGGCCGAAGGCGCCCATGGTGATTTAGGGGTGATCACTAAAGACGACATTATCCTGGCCGTAAGTTACAGTGGGGAGACGGACGAAATTATCCAATTGATTCCTTCGATTAAAAAGATTAAGGCCGGGCTGGTGAGTATTACCTGCAGACCTAATTCCACCCTGGAACGGCACGCCGATTTAAGCATTCATCTTGATATCATCAGAGAAGCCTGTATGCATAATCTGGCTCCTACGACCAGTTCAACGGCGACACTGGTCTTTGGTGATGCGTTAGCGATTGTTTTATCAAAAATGATTGGGTTTCAACCAGAGAACTTTGCTGTCTTTCATCCCAAAGGCTCCTTGGGCAAAAGGCTGCTAACTAAAGTGAGCGACCTAATGTTTAAAGATGAGGAAAATCCGATTATCGATGGCGACGAAGTGTTGAAAAAAGCCATTATCATTATGAGCGAAAAAGGTCTGGGCGCCATTAGTGTCGTCGATGCTGACCAGAAGCTGGTTGGGATTATCACTGATGGAGATTTAAGGCGAACTATTGAAAAGTATGATAGTTTACCTAATTTAAAAGTATGCGATATTATGACCAAAAATCCAATTGTGATTGCGCCGGACGCTTTAGCGGTGGAGGCCATAAAACCAATGCAGGAAAGAGAGATCATGGTACTGCCGGTGGTGGATAAAGAGCAAAGACCGGTAGGCATGATCAGACTGCATGATATCATAAAGGCTGGTATTGTGGAATGAAAAAGTTAGAGGAAAAAACGAAAAAGATAAAAATGTTCATCATGGATGTGGATGGAACCCTTACAGACGGCAAGATCTATATGGGTCCGCATGGTGAAAAATTTAAGGCGTTTAATACTAAAGATGGGTTAGGAATTAAATTGTTAATTAAGCAAGGAATTCTCCCTGTTATTATCACCGGGAGAAACTCGGAAATAGTAAATACTAGGGCTAAAGAATTGGGAATTGAAGAAGTCTATCAAGGCGTTGATGATAAGCTTGAGGTTTATCAATTGCTAAAAGAAAAATATAATATTTCTGATGAAGAGATCGCCTTTATTGGCGATGATGTAAATGATTTACCGTTAATCAATAAGGTTGGATTATCATTTTGTGTGGCTGATGCAGTGGGCGTAGATGAAGAAGTGGATTATATCACCAAACTTAACGGTGGAGAAGGCGCTGTGCGAGAGGCAATCGAAATGATTCTGCAAACTTCGCGGGACAATAATTGATAGTACCATCATTGGCTATGATCAGGAGCTGATACTGTGAAATTGCTGAAGAAAATATATAAGTATGTTACTCCCTATAAAGGCCGATTAACCCTGGGAATCCTGTCGATGCTTCTTCATTCGTTTCTGACCGTCTACGTTGTTAAGGTCTTTAAAGACTTAATGGAAACGGTCATTAGTACGCTAGAACCCGGCAAACAAGGTTTATCACTACTTACCTGGAGCGCATTGGTATTGATTGCCGCCTATTTTTTGAAAGAAGTAGTCTATTACTGGCAGCGTTTTTTACTGGCTTATGTTTCTCAGAAAGCGATTAGGGATCTAAGGAACGATTTGTACTACCATTTGCAAAATTTATCCTTGAGTTTTTACAGCAAAAACAAAGTCGGAGAGATCATGTCGAGAGTAACTAATGATGTGGGAGTATTGCAAAATGCCATTGTTAATGGAGCGATCGGTATTTTTTACGAGCTTGTTACTCTACTGGGCGCTTTAATCTATCTTTTTATTATTGACTTTAAATTAACTTTATTTGTGCTGCTCGCTCTTCCTTTGATTACTTATGTCTTAAAGTTTTTTAATATCAAAATTCGTAAAGCGAGTAGGAAAGTGCAAATCAAATTAGCCGATATTTCCCATGTTCTGGAAGAAACCTTATCTTCGATCAAAGTAGTCAAGTCCTTTGGGCGGGAAGAGTACGAATTTGAACGCTTTAGCGCGGAAAATGACGAAAATTTCCGTGCTAGGGTGCGTAGTGAACAATATGGAGCCTCTCTTACCTCGATTATCGAATTTATCACTGCGGTTTCTTTTACCGCGATTCTCTGGTACGGCGGATATGAAGTGATGAATGGCTATATCAAAGTGTCAGAGTTAATTGCCTTTTTTACATTACTGCTAACGATTATGAATCCTTTGAGCTCCCTAAGCAAATTAAGCACTACTCTTCAACAAGCTTTGGCTGCGGCCGAACGAATATTTGAATTAATGGCGATTGACAATCCGGTTTTGGAGGAAAAGAACAACGAAGTATTAACAAACGTTGTGGGGAACTTAGAGTTTCGGAATATTTCCTTTGCCTACAATCAAGGAGAAGAGATTCTTAAAGATATAGATTTTGAAATTAAACCAGGAGAGGTCGTCGCGCTGGTCGGTCCCAGCGGCGCAGGCAAGACAACGATTGCCGATTTGATCCCTCGTTTTTACGAGCCGACTAAAGGTCAGATCGTACTGGATGGAAAAGATATAAAAGAGATTGACTTGGTTTCATTGCGAACTCAGATTGGTATTGTCCCGCAAGAAACGATTCTTTTTAGCGGAACTTTGCGGAATAATATCCGCTATGGGAGATTAGAAGCTGCGGAGGAAGAAATAATTGAAGCGGCGAGGGCGGCTAATGCCCACGACTTTATCTTTAAACTTCCTAATGGTTATGATACGGTTGTTGGGGAAAGAGGAGTGGGGCTTTCCGGGGGTCAACGCCAAAGAATTGCTATCGCCCGGGCTATTCTAAAGAACCCGCGCATTTTGATTCTAGACGAAGCAACCTCTGCTTTGGACACCGAATCCGAGGTTCTAGTGCAGGAAGCTCTCAATCGGCTAATGAAAAGTAGAACTACTCTAGTGATCGCCCACCGCTTAAGTACGATTAAAAATGCCGATAAGATTATTGTCCTTTCCAATGGGAAAATTGTGGAAACAGGAACTCACAACCAACTAATGGAAATGGGCGGTATCTATTATAGCTTATATAAGAGTAACTTCAGAAGCGGTCAGAACAAGAGTTAATCTTAATCCGCTTCGAAGTAATTCTTATCTATTTTTGGCAATTTTTTGCGACCAATGATCGGAAGGGAGTTAAGATGAAAGAGCTTGGTAATTTGTTAATCACTTTATTTTATAAATTGGTTTCCCTAATTATTATAATTTTACCCGATCAAATCCGCTTTAAAGTCGGAGTTTTACTGGGTAAATTGTTACGTAAAACAGTAAAAAGTTATAATGAAATCGCTGATAATAATATGCGACTGGTGCTGAAGGACGAGCTATCACCCGCAGAGATTGAAAGGCTGCTTGAAGAGAACTTCACCCATATGGGTTTGGTAATTGTCGAATTTATTATGGTCAGAAAATTAAATAAGAATAACTTTAGGAATTATATTGATCTTACAATTGAGGGAGAAGATTTTCTAAAAGACGCTTACAGCCGGGGTCAAGGAGTGATCATTTACACCGCTCATTTGGGAAACTGGGAATGGTTAGGGGCGATACTTGCTTTTTT
>DHOO01000001.1:4372-7609 GCA_002409975.1 Firmicutes bacterium UBA5388 | reverse complement strand
CCCCGGGGATCCCCACTACAATCGAAGGGGCGATCTATGGATTTTTAGGCTTAATATTAGCTTGGGGTGTCTATCATGGAATAAAAAGCCTTTTCAAATCTTTGTATAAACTTATCTCTTCATTGCTTTTCCGAGGAAAAAATTCCGGAATTCCTGCTTAAAAGAGAAAATCTCTCGCGCCATAAGCTATCCATAATAACCCTATAAAAGGTCCCAAAATAGAATTAAAACCCGTCGCTTCGACGGGTTTTAATTCTTAGTACCTTATCTTTATCTCTCTCGCTTATCAGCAAACTATAATAAAATTCATTCAATTACTACCGCTTTTAAGCCTATATCCTTTTTCTCAGTTTCTTCTTTTTGTAAATAACCAGCTGTTACTTCATAAATGGGGACCGGATAGGCATATTTTTCTCAGATCCTATTCTTCATAAGCTAATATGTTCTCTAAATTATCCAGGAGAAACTTCTTTCCAAGATCATTAAAAACAATTTTTTCGTATTCGGTACCATCATAATTCCGCTGCTCCGATTCAATGCCATAATCTTTAGACTTATCAGTTATGATCGTTCTTTTTCTATCGCCTTCGATCTCTTTTTCGCCCAAGATCCCCATCTTTTTCAGTTGTTTATTAAGCTCCATCCCAGTCAATTTTTTACTCCTGTTTAAGTCAATTACCGTATTGATACAACGAGCGAATTGATTGACTCCGATCTTATCGGCAGGTAATATTACTCTGTTTTTTTCTTCAGGCGTAATCATAAATTTAGTCAATGTTGAACTTTTTCGCCCTTTCTTCTGTTCCCAGGTTTTTTGTAATTCACCCGCCACATAAAAGAAACACCTACTCAACCTTGGGTCTGCCACAAAATTATCTGGTTCTACCTCCTCCCCAGTTAATGGATTAATGCCATTGGCCATTTTTAGTAATATTTCTCTAGCTTTAATCAGTTTTTCCTGTTCTAAATCCATCTCAATCCCTCCCATGAAAAACTTTTAAGCAAAAATAAGTAATCATTTTTCTCAGTTGTCCAATCTTCCTCTGCTTTTAATAATACTTTTGGAAATAAACTTTCCCCTTAGTTAGTAATAATTTTCTCAATCTCTTCTATAAAATGATTGATATCCGTTTCTAAGAATTCAACTGTTTGCGGTAAAAGCTCTAACAAATGTTCAAGCCTTTCTCTTATGTCATTCTAAATATATAACCGTCACAGGTTTATCATATCTTAACATATAAAATATTATGCTTTCTTGCTAATTCCGGATAAAGGCTTTTACCTCAAATTTTTTACCAAATTCTAAAGCCCACTATCATTATATATTACACTATCTTCAATAACTAAAAATCTATATTATTATCAGTAGGTTCTTTACCTTAACAACAACTCAAGAAGCTAAAAGAGAAGGATGTAAGGGATATTTCTGAGTATATCAATTTGCTAAATAATCAGTCAACTACATTTATTAAAAAAACAAGTCACTATAAATTGATTGGGTTATCCATTGTAATCTACTACGAATTTATCGATCTTTGTACCGCCCGCTCGATGCGGATTAAAGCTTTCTGTAAAATTTGACGTGGACAGGCAATATTTATCCGTTGGAAACCCTCCCCCCCCGGCCCAAATCCTCTTCCATCGTTAAGACCAACTTTAGCTTTATAAATCAAGAATTCCTTTAACTCTTGAGGATTTAACCCTAAATCCCGGCAATCTAGCCAAACTAAAAAAGTTCCTTCTGGTTTAATTACTCTAATCCTAGGGATACGTTCTTCCAAAAATTGTACTAAAAAGTCCAGATTGCCCTGTAAATAGTCGATTAGTTGCTCCAACCAATCCTCACCGTATTGATAAGCCGCTGTTAAAGCGGCAATACCAAAAATATTACTCATTCCCATTCCCAGTGCAACCATCATTTTATTAAAACGTTCAAATTTAGCTTGATCCGGAATAATCACTACCGAAGTAGCCAACCCAGCCACATTAAAAGTTTTACTCGGCGCTATACAGGTAATCGTATTATGAGCTAACTCTGGCCTCAGTGAGGCGATGGGAAGATGAGTATAGTTTTTATAGACCACATCAGCGTGAATTTCGTCGGAAACAAGTAAAATATTCTTACGCCGACAAAACTCACCGACTGTATTCAGTTCCTCTTTCGTCCACACACGACCAACTGGGTTATGGGGGCTGCATAAAATCATCAATTTGGTGCGGTCATTAGCTAAACTGTCCAATTGCTCATAATTCATAAAATAACGACCATTCTCTTCCTTTAACTTATTTATAACTAACTTCCTTCCATTATTCTCAACTGCGCTAAAGAAAGGGTGATAAACAGGAGGTTGAACGATCACCTGATCTCCCGGTTCGGTAAAAGCTAAAATTGCTAGATTAATGGCAGGAACCACCCCGGCTGTAATCAGCAACCATTCTTTTTTTACTTCCCACTGATGTCTCTTCTTCAGCCAAGCGATAATCGCCTGGTAAAATTCGGGGGGCCGAAGAGCATAACCGTAAATAGGGTGTTCCGCCCGTTCTTTAATAGCCGTAATCACTGCTGGAGGGGACGCAAAATCCATATCAGCTACCCACAGGGGAAGGAGAGCATCTGTCCCAAAAGTTTCTACCCGATTATCCCATTTAAAACAATCTGTATTCTTACGATTGATTACTTGGTTGAAGTCATACTGCATCATGTCTTCCTCCTTAAACAAATTGCTTGTCTTCTATAGTTCCGCTTAATAACTGTTTACTAATCCTTGTTTATTTATTCGCCAATCGACGCCAAACCCCCTTTGGTTTCTTCATTTTTATTGTTTAATTATTTAGGCTAAAAAAACACCGCTAAGCATTATAAAAAAATCTGGGGCCAGCCCTTTTTCTTCAGGTTGGCTTTTTAGAATTCAAAGACGGTTGTTCTTCGCAAACGGCTTTCCACCTTAACTCTTGATATCCGGTATATACTATCCATAGATAAGCCAGTGTTTTAGGGATCATTAACATTCCTACCAGCCGATTATTATTAGAAAATAGGACTACTGGTAAATAACAAGCAAAAGAGAGCATGATCGCAAGATATTGAGTAGCTTTCTTAAAAAATAAATATTCAATCGTTTTGTTGCTTTCTAAGATTTATCTGTGATAACCCCACGTCGCCAAGACACACATGTAAATTACATAACCCCTATTAAAATAACTTGAGGAATAATTTTACTTACTTTTCGCGCCCCC
>DHOO01000001.1:0-4081 GCA_002409975.1 Firmicutes bacterium UBA5388 | reverse complement strand
CTGGGGTTATCTGCTCACAGGCGACTTCTTTCACCTTACCCTCTACCACAGTAACGACGGCAGGTAGAGTAGAAGGAACCTGGCCGCAGAGTTTGTTAATTAACAACTGAGACTTATAGACATCCAGTTTGTCTATAGACAGTTCTTCTTTAAACTCGGTCTTAAGCTCTTCAATGACTGGCAGCAAACGACGGCAACTTTCACTGGTTGGTTCCCAGACATAGATCAACTTCGGTTTTTCGCCGGCAAGCAACTGCTGTTGAAGATAATCAGACTCCGCAATATAATGTTCCGCTGAGACCGCCGCGATGGCGCCATCTCCTACTGCCGTGGAAACCTGACGCAGATACTTCTCTCTGACATCTCCGGCGGCATATATACCTTCTACATCGGTTTCCATCCGTTCATTCGTTTTAATATAACCGCGCTCACTTAAAGTAATCAGCCCTTGGAATAGTTCAGTATTAGGAAGGTAACCGATGAACAGGAACGTCCCATCGACTTTTACTGGGATTAATTCTCCGGTTTTCGTATTTCCTAAAATCACCTGTTCCAACCGTTCATTACCCTGGTACTCCTCAACCATCGTGTTCCAGATAAATTCTATTTTGGGATTAGAGAAGGCTTGTTCTTGGGCAATTTTATTGGCATCGAGCGTACCTTCATCATGAATAACTGAGACCATTACTTTACGGGCAAACTTCGTCAGAAAGATCCCTTCTTCAATAGCAGCATCGCCACTCCCGACAATCAGGACCTCTTTGTCCGTATAATAAGCCGCATCACAAGTGGCGCAGAAGGAAATACCCTTATCATACAAGAAGTCTTCTTCGTTTTTTGCCCCGGTTAATCTTGGCTTGCCACCAGTAGCGATAATCACTGCTTTCACCCGATAATTAGCGCGAAAGGTTTCTACCAACTTTCTTCCATCTGCCAAAAGACGTAAAGCCTTGACATCAGTTAGCTTAAACTCAACACCAAATCTTTTGGCTTGTTGTTCGAAAGTCTGCATCAGTTTAATCCCCTTCTGCGCTTCCACAAACCCCGGGTAATTTTCGATCTCATCAGTATAGGTCGCCAAGCCTCCAACCAGAGATTCTTCAAACAAAATGGTCTTCAAGCGGGCACGACCGCAATAGATTCCTGCAGCTAGACCCGCCGCTCCGCCACCAATGATCGCTACATCGTAGTCTAAAGTTTTCTTTTCCATCTGCCCCTCCTGCCTCTCTAAAAATAAAAATATATAAAATACTCCGCTGTATTTCCGAAAAAAGCGACAAGGGACAGGCTTTTGAATTTTAGATCGAAGGACCGTCCCCCATCTATTCTCTTAATTAGCGCTTAATCCCATCTCTCAAAAGGGATTTATTTACTATATAACCCTCTCTCGTCATCGCTAGTCGTTTGAAAGTCACCAGTGACGAGCGATAGACAACTATTACATAAAGAATTTAACTAGTAACTTACTGCCAATCCAGGCCCCGACAAAAATAAAGATTGTATAAACCCATCCGTGTAGAGAAAAGGAGGCTACTCCGCTAAAGAACGCTCCGATATTACAGCCAAAAGCGATCCTTGTGCCGTAACCCATGAGCAAGCCCCCACTAATCGCGACAATTACTTGTCGTATTGATTTAATCTTTCTAATCTTAAATTGGGAAGCAGCTAAGGAGGCTATGAAGGCGCCAAAGATGATGCCAATATTCATTAAGGAACCGCCATGAGTGAGAAAGGAAAGATTTATTGCTTTTAGATGGGCAGGATTATTAAAATAAACCCAATTTTCTACTTGACCACCAAAGGCTTTATAAATCCAGGTCGCCCAGTATAAGAAGGGAGTAGTCACTCCCCAGGGGCTACCATTGCTGATAAAAAGCGTAATATTAAGAAGAGCAAGCAAAACAGCTCCCAGTGTATATGGCCAGGCATCTTTAACTACCGCCTTAAAATATTTATTCTCTTCTAGTTTCATTTCTCTCCCTCACTTTGTTTTTTCAATATAGATTTCCCACTCACCATCACCAGTCTCTTCAATTTCCACATGATGTCCTTCTTTTCTAGCCCATTCGGGAACATTTTTCATCGCACAACTATGATCAATCTCGACAATCAGGAGATCTCCGATCTTAAGATTAGCTAATTTTTTTTGTGTTTTTAGAAGTGGAACCGGACAAGCCTCACCCAAACAATCAAGACGAAATTCAGCCATTTTAAGCGCTCCTTTTAGATATTTTCTTACCAAACTCTTTTCATAGAAAAGTTACATCACAAAATAATTAGTCTTTTTGACGATTTCCCCACTGATCGGCTACAATATACAATAATCCCAAAACTAATAGTTGAAGGACAAAAGCTACTGGCCAACCGAGAACAGATGGCAAATGGATACCAGATGCGCCATCGATGAAAACCTTCTTCCACCAGCCGTAATCATGAGCGCCCCATAAGGCGCCAACGACAAAAAAGAGCAAGGAGAGCCACTGCATCATAAATCCTTCTCCGACCCTCATTAAAGTTCCAGAAGCGCAACCTCCGGAAATTACCATGCCGATTCCAAAGATAACCGCTCCAATAGCCACATGCCAACCAACTGGACTTACAAACCCCGGAACAGGCAATCCTTTACTAACCGCTCCATATTGAATTGCCGCAAAACCAACCGAAGCAACAGCCAATGCAATAATCACCGCTTTAGTCAATGAGGTGCTACCGGTTAAGACCGGATCACGAAAGGAAGCCGTAAAACAAAAACGAGACTTTTGCAGAACAACACCAAAAGCAATCCCAAAAACCCAAGAAAGAGCTAGCCTAGGAGACTTTTGTCCTAAAATGATTGCAAACCAAATTACTATCGCCAGAATAACAATAGCCACCGGAAACTGGTTTTTCTTCTTTTTTCTCTGCCTAACGGTACCTTTCTCCGTAACTGTAGGGTTTGTTTGCATGTTTTCCCCTCCTTCATTGTTCTTTTTTTCACAATGTCCACGCTTTAATTATAACTCCGCCCAAAGCTAAAAGTATAATTGAACTTTTTTATGCTATATAAGATTTTCTTTTAGTAACTAAAGTATTACGAGAATAAGTAATCGTTTTTTGTTAAAAAATTGAAGGATTAAAAGATTCAAGAAAGAATGATCCTATAAAATATAGTATTCAGGGAGTAAGACTAATGAATATTAACCAAATGAAGGCTTTTATTGAATCAGTCCAAGCTGCCAGTATCTCAAAAGCCGCTACTCAGTTACATTTAACACAGCCCGCTGTTAGTCAACAGATCCAATCCCTTGAAAATAGCCTGGGCTATCAATTACTCATTCGTAGTAATAAAGGAGTTCAACTTACAGAGTATGGAAAGGTCTTTTACTCCTATGCGCAGAGTTTTATCACCCTCTGGGGAAACTTACAAAATGATTTGGCCAACGTGGAAAATAACAACGCCACTCTGCAGATTGGCACCTGTCCCGCTATTGGCCAATATGCGCTGCCCTGTGCCTTATATCTTTTTAAACAAAAGTATCCATATAATAGTGTATCAGTGCAAAGTTTCTCCTCAGAACAGATTTTATATCACCTAAAAGAACATTCTTTTCAGATTGGGTTTATCCAAGATGGTTATAACCCCCAAGATCTTACCAGTTACCAAGTTTTAAAAAACCCGTTAATTCTGGTCGCTTCTCCCCAAATGGATCTTTCCATTATCGAGCTGAAAGAGCTTCATACGATCCCGTTAATCCTTGGTCCGGAAAACTCTGATCTGAAAAAATCTCTCCGTCTTTCCTTGTTTCAATATGGTTTTGATCTCACTCCTCTCAAACCATTGTTGGAACTTGACGGGTTGGAAAGCATAAAATCAACCGTCCGCGCCGGTCACGGTTGTTCTTTTTTACCGTATTTCTCGATCAAAAAAGAATTGTATTCAAAGGAATTAAAAGAAATAAAAATTAAAGGGGTAAATTTAGAGACTTCATTCTCCATGGTTTGGAGAAAGGAGGAAAACTTAACAGAAGCGGCAAGGAGTTTTATTGATTTTATTAAAAATGAAGGGGTTAAAGGTTTTTGTTGAGTCAAGGCAACTCTAACA
>DHOO01000061.1 GCA_002409975.1 Firmicutes bacterium UBA5388 | reverse complement strand
TCGCCTTCATTCTCCCGGGGATAGAAATTCGAATGAGGGTAACGTAATGTTACCCCTATCCCCGGCAGAATTCCATCAGGCGCTCAGGTTGCTCTCCAGCATTGCCCTATCCTCCTGATAGCTAAGAGCCGTGAATAGTATTTCCTTTTTAAGGAGATCCTATAATAGGTAAATAAAATGTTGGGAATAACCATTTACACAAAATAATTTACACTCCCATCTCCGCCCTTCATCAGTTAATAAAAATATTATCTGACCGTCTTCTCTACATTTCTCTATTAAACCTAGGTATCTTCCTGCATCCGTATAATAATTTGTTTGTCTTGGATCAAAGTCGTAATTTGCAGTTATTTCATCCTTACTTAGTTCTGCTTCATTTAAGATTTCGCAAAGATTTACTATTCTCTTGAAAGAGTCTGCTTGTGGAAATGGAATTTCTGGCTCATTTACAATCCTTGTCGTCTTTAGCACTTCTAATATGTTTTCAAGGCTAATTTCTGTTTCTTCGATGCTGTACTTCTTTTGTTTGATCAGAGTAAGGGAGTTGTACATCTCAGGGTTCTGGAAGTCATATTCATAGAAAGTAAATATACCATTTGAATATGTCATAAATATAGTCTTAAGCCTTTTACTAATTTTTTTACTCCATAATCGGTAAGGATAGTATAATTGCCGTATCAAAAAATCATCCGAAAGAGAATTCTTGGCCTCAATCAAAGAGAGAGTTTCTAAGCCCTCAAATCCTCCATCAATTTCGACCTGGGAATTATTAACATTAATCCGAACATCAGTTCCTGAGTGCGTCTTAATCAAAAAATCAAAAGCATCGGAACTCATCCTCCCGCTAACTGTTGGTAATATCTCTTCGTCCTCAATAAAAGTAGATAATATGCCTGAAACATAAGCACTATTTAAAGCAACCGATTCACTTGTTATATTTTCATAGTCAATACTCTCAATATAAGTCGGAAATGGCACTTTTATTATTTCAGTTTTCTTTTCCTCAAAATCTTTATAAGCTTCAAACTGGGAAATCAAATATCTTCCTCTTGTAACTGGCAGAATAGAGAGGTTGTACTTGCTAAAGATTTCCAGCAAATTCTTCCGGTGATCAAACTTTGTCATCAACCTTGCTTCTCTGAACTTATTTATCTGGCTTGAAGTTATTTCAAACACACTATACTTTTCTATTTTTTCTAATATCTTATGGTTTTCAAAAAGCCGCTTCTATGCGGCTTCATTCTTGGTATCACTCATAATTCTTCACCAGCACTTCATTAACTTCTCCCCTTTTATCCCCTTTAGAGTTTATTGCTCTATTTGCCTTCACAATAGTAATATTGTAATCCTTGTATAATTCTAAGATAAAGTCTGTAGCTGAATTAGATAGCAGAAACTTTATGTTTCTACTATTTAGTTTATCACACAATTTTTTTAACCTTACCTGTTCATCTCTGGCGAATCCACCCTTGTCATATCCAGTAAAATTAGCACTATCTGAAACTGGGTCATAGGGCGGATCAAAATATACGAAACTGCCCTTCCTTATCCCTTTTACCGTCTCTTCAAAGTCTCCGCATTTGAAAGTAATTTTAGCTTTATTAAAATAATTACCCACTGCTCTTAATATTGTCTCATTCACTATATTGGGGTTTTTGTATCTCCCGAAGGGAGAATTAAACTCTCCTTGTTGGTTAACCCTAAACAAGCCGTTATAGCAAGTCTTGTTAAGATAAATTATCCTTGAAGCTTTCTCAACGTTACTTAATTGATTATACTTCTTTTTGTCTCTGTCCAATTCTCTAATTTCGTAATAATAGCCGGCTTCGTTTTTGTGTTTTTTCAAGTCTTCAATTAACTCTTCAAGGTTATCCCTGATCACGGTATATACATTAATTAATTCTTCATTTATATCATTAACTACAGCCTTGTTGGGTTGGAGATCAAAAAAAACAGCGCCACCTCCTAAGAAAGGCTCATAGTAAGTGGAATATTTGCTTGGTATGTGTTTTCCTATATCTTTTAATAACTGTCGCTTACCACCTACCCATTTTAAGACGGGAGCGACAAGTGGATTATTTTTCATAAACTCACCTCGGGTTGATTATAACATATTTTAGCTATGTTTTTTATTTGTAATTAGCCGTATCATTATTTGACAATTTCAATAATATCTGCAAATGTAAACCATCTTTTGCCGCCCATCTCTTTAATCTGGCAATAACCAAAGCTCCCACATCGACTACTACAACCACACTCCAAAATAATATTTTACCTTTTTCGTTACTCTTACTTTTTTGGCATACTCCATTAGTCTACTGATATTTTTTCTCCATCTTTAATATCTTTGAATAGCCGTATTAAATATCTCACGCTACAATTTATTTGCATATCGCAAAACATCGCATATTGTCCGTTCCTTATCGTAAATCCAGATTTTTACGCCGTCCATTTCGTTCTTTGTAATTCCAATCTCAAGATATTTACTACTTAAATAGAATGGGGTCGCCGACGGATAATTGAATTTTAACTGTTGTTTGGAAATGTTCTTGTCCACAGCTAGTTGCCACGTTGCTGCTTCTATTCTTAATTTCCCTCAGGAGACAGCAACTCTCTATTATAAGATTTCGACATACCCTTCAGTTCCATTAACCCGAATTCGTTGCCCGTCTTTGATCAGTTTGGTCGCATTTTCCACGCCGACAACGGCTGGTAAACCATATTCACGGGCGATCACTGCTCCGTGATCAGTCCCCCAACTTCGGTGACGAGCCCTTTGATGGAGACAACTAATGGGGCCCAACTTGTCGGTACCGGGACCGATTTTATAAAATCCCCCCGCTCTACTATAGTCATAAGCGCGTCTTTCATGAGCGGATCGTGTTTCCCATGGTTTCTAATAAAATTTCTCTGCTGTCCGGTGAAGCCAGCATCGGTGTAACATCAACAAATAACCTGCCACCGGCTTAACGCATAGGTGCATTAGTCGTTAGTCTGCATTTTGTTATTTTTTGTATGTTACAATTAAAGTAGAGAGCATTTAAACTCCCAAAGAAGCCATCCCCTATTTAATTCTTCCGAAGCAGGAAATTTGTAGTATTAGAGAAAACAATCCAAAACAGTTCAAAGATACAAATTCAGAATATTTTAAAACAAGGTATTTCTCTAAATCTTCATTTCTTTTTTCATGCTGGTGTTATTTCATAAATTACGATTTTCCTTGGTCCTCTTATTTTTATACATATTATTGTCAGCCAGATTAATTGTATCCCAGGCATTTATATCGGCTTCAAAAATAGAATAACCCACCGCAACATCTGGAAAATCTGCATCCTCTATTTGCCTACTCTTGATTATAGAATCCAATTTGCCAGCATAGTCCATACTGTCATCTGGTTTCATTGATAAAATTACACTGAACTCATCTCCACCAAAGCGAAATATCTGTGCATTAAAGGAAAACACCATTTCTAATATTTTTCCAATTTCCTTAAGATAGTAATCACCAAAAGTATGACCTTTTGCATCATTAATGTCCTTGAAATCATTTATGTCAATCATAAAAAGTACGGTGGTTCGTTTTGTAGATAGCTTTAAATGTTCCATTTCTTTATTAAAAGCTGCCCTGTTTAACAATCCCGTCAGCCCATCCATCAGGCTGCTCATTTCACAGGAAAGAGCATAATATAAAACCAGATGGAATGCAATCATCATCCAGGTTGTATGATATTGAGGGAAAACAACCTGAATCATGATGCCGATAAACATAACGATACCACTCTCGATAATCCTTTTCCGGAAATAGGCCGGATAGTTTCTGGAAGCATGTAATTTCTTTCCCAGTGAAAATATGACAGAATAAAGAAATATAATTAAATAAACAACAAAGAATCGACCCCGATGATAAGAACAGTCTTCTGCTACAAAGAAAATCCAGCCGAAATAAGGAGACGCTATCGTCATCATTAAATTGATAATCGGTGGTACATAATACAAAATATTTTTTTCGGAATGGTAAAAATTCGATTCCGCGAGGAAAACAAAGGGTGTTAACGAAAAGCCAATCAGATTGAAAAAAATGCTTAGCCACCTATTCTCTGGAATAGAGTTATCCGTTAAAGAGCACCCCAGTTCTGCTACAGTAATGATCATGGTTAGTATGACGCAATATATGAAATGTTTCTTTTTTATTTTTTCGATCATAATATCCGAAGATATCCATCGCAATAATATTGCCAAGGTGATAATACTTAATATATTGATTATCATTTTACCCATTCCTTATTTATGCGTACAGATAGATTTACTTCTATTTTAAAAATGTAGTGTTTTCAAGGTTTTCCCGACTTCATTTCCTTGTTATCAAGGCAACACACTCCACGTGGTAAGTATGGGGAAACATATCAATCGGCTGGATCTCCTTGATCTCATAGCCCCTATTCACTAAGAACTTTAAATCCCGCGCTAGGGTGCTGGGGTTACAACTGACATATACAATTCGCTCCACTTGCACTTGGACGAAGGTTTGGAGAACTCTTTCTTCGCAACCGCTGCGCGGGGGATCAACGACGGCGACATCAAAATCGATCCCAATATTAACTAGTTTGGGGAGAACATCTTCGGTGGCGCCCATCACAAAGGTGACATTTTTTGCTTGGTTTCTGATGGCATTCTCCTCAGCATCTTCGATCGCTTCGGGGATAACTTCGATCCCATATACCTCCTTCGCTTTCTTAGCTAAAAAGAGGGTAAGAGTTCCCACTCCGCAATAGGCGTCAAGTACTCTTTCTTTCCCAGTCAGACTGGCATATTCCAACGCTTTCTGGTATAAAATCTTAGTTTGAGCCGGGTTAACTTGAAAGAAGGAAGTAGCGGAAATCTTAAATTCCAAGTCTCCTAGCCGGTCGATAATCCCCTCTTCCCCATAAAGAATCTTGTTACGGTCACCAAGCACTACATTCCCGCCACTCGTATTAATATTCTGGACCACACTCTTGAGTTCCGGAAACCCGGTCGCCAGCATCCGCGCTAACTCTTTCCCTTCTGGAAACTCGGGACTACTGGTTACCAGAACGACCATGGCCTCTCCGGATTCAAAACCGTTTTTGACCAATACATAACGGAGAAGCCCTTGACCGGTTTTTTCATCATAGACTGAGATTCCCATCCCCTGAGTTAATTCGCGAACTCGATTCATAATTCTGCTGTTTAAGTCATGCTGAATGAGGCATTCCCCAGTATCCACCACATCATGGGTACCCTGTTGGTAGCAACCGATCACTACCTTTCCTTCATCATTGATGGCAAACGGATACTGGACCTTATTCCGGTACTTCCAAGGCTCGGGCATCCCAATTACTGGATGAACCTCTACCCCCTTAAATCCTCCCAGGCGTTCCAAGACATCAATTAACCGTTGACGTTTAAATTCCAGCTGTCCTTGATAATTTAAATGCAAGAGCTGACAGCCACCACATAAAGCATAAAGCGAACAAGCCGGTTCCACCCGCTGGGGCGCATCTTTAAGCACAAGGACTAATTCCCCTCGGGCATAATTCTTCTTCACCATCTCTATTCTGGTTAGAACAGTCTCCCCGTCTAAACTGTTAGGAACAAAAATCGTAAAACCTTTATATCTTCCTACACCCTCACCTTGCGTGGCATAACCATTAATCTCAACAGTTATTTCTTCTCCCACTTTTACCGGGATTTGTTGTGTTTGAGCCATGATCGATTCCTCCACACCCTAAATTGCTTTACTTATAAAGATATCATAAAAACCGGTCAAAAGACAATAATCGAAGAAGGTTTCCACTCTCCTCTGCGGAATTAAACTTAAAGCCGATTTTTTACCGGAGGTGTTTTCATGTCCGATCAGATAACAGCACAACTTGACGAGCTAAAAGCGAAGGTTTTATCCTGCCAAGCCTGTCGGTTAAGAGCCGGATGCCAACAAGTAGTCTTTGGTGAAGGTCAGCCCGGTCTAATGGTAATCGGAGAAGGACCGGGGGCCGATGAAGACCGCCTGGGTCGGCCGTTTGTTGGCGCTGCCGGTCAATTATTAGATAAAATTTTAGCCGCCGGAGGGTTTAAGCGCGAAGACAATGCTTATATTGCTAATGTCGTAAAGTGTCGTCCTCCCGGCAACCGCCTTCCTTCAACTGAAGAAAGCGCTGCTTGTCTTCCCTATCTTCATGAGCAAATTCAGATCTTACAACCCAAGATTATTTTGTTGTTGGGAGCAACTGCTCTTCGTTCCGTTTTACAAAGTACGGAAGGTATTACTAAATTAAGGGGTAAATGGCAAGAACAGGAGGGTATTCTTTATATGCCGACCTTTCATCCTGCTGCCTTGTTGCGGGATCCAAGACGAAAACCTGCTGTCTGGGAAGACATTCAGGAGATCGTTAAAAAATATCGGGAATTGGTCGACCCTAAACATTACTCCCCTTACTGCTAATTTAAGCTATCTCAAAAGTTAAGGAAAGTGATGTAAATCAAAGCCAGGTGAATCGTTAAGCATAAGTATTTTTCCAGATTGGTTCAAATTCAAGCCTAAGGTAATTATTCTATTCCCGTAGACCGCAAAAGGTCTGTTTTACGGAGCCGATTTATTCTTTACAATTTTTCACACCAGTGTTATAATACAGTTGCTCCAGTGAAAGTTTAGTGATTACATTATTTATCCCTTCTCATAGTTATTGCCTCTGAATCCAGATCAGGGAAAAATAAGAGTTTTATCCTAAACCGTTCCGGGCAATAATGATGAGGAGGATTTCTATGTACCAAGACAAAACTTTAGTTTGTCGCGACTGTGGAGCCGATTTCGTTTTCAAAGCTTCTGAACAAGAGTTCTTTGCCGAAAAGGGGTTCACCAATGAACCTGGCCGCTGCCCCCAATGTCGGGCCGAGAGAAAACAAAGAAATAGCGGTTCTGGCCGATTCGGTTCCAGAGGCCCTCGCGAAATGCATGATGCCGTTTGCGCATCTTGCGGCGCTACTACCCAGGTGCCTTTTCAGCCCAGCGGTGATCGTCCGGTTTACTGCCGAGACTGCTACGCTCAGAAGAGAAGCAGATATTAATCGACAACTTGAAATCTAAACCCTTCACTCTTGTGAAGGGTTTTTTCTTATGCATAAATGCAGAGCCTCCGCCGACAGACTCCAACATGCCGTTCTTCTGTACCGAAGCGGTCAAGATAATGAACCGAAAATTATATTTCGTATTCCGCATCAATAAGTAATTGTCGAATAGTAGCTACTGTTAAACCACGACTTTTTTCAGTATTTGATATATTATCTCTTGGATTAGCGCCTACTTCGGCATATAATTGATTTACACCGCAGATTAAACTCATTTGAATGGGTTCATGCGCATTCATAGCCCTATGTGGCCGTGTAACAATTCTAGTGACCGCCGCAATTTTCGATAATTCAACTGACGAGATTTGACCATTTTCATATAAAGGACTACCCTCAACAGGTATTCTTCTCATCACGGCCATAACTCCTACATTATAGTCTCTAGCTCGTAACATTTCATCAGCAATTTCTTCATAATTATGTTCCGGACCAATAGGTTCTATGCAATAGTATAACTCTAAACCTGCCTTTTTTATTGAGTCTAGAGTTTTAATCCTAATTTGGGGACTAATAGTTGTATCAATTCCCTCTCTCAAACGATTTATATGATATACACCCGTAAATCCTACTTCTTTAAGTTTTAATGCTACATCATAATCAAAGTCGCCTATGTTTGCAACCAACCTGATCTTATTGGGTAAAATGGCTTTAATTTGACTTGCGATCTTTAAAAAGAGATCGATCGAATAATCAGCAGTTGTCATCAGGAACAAATCATGGATCCCATCATTAATCAGAGACTTAGCTTCTGATAATACAGAATCAACATCTTTTTCCCATATACTATCCATGGCATAATGGCTCTTACCCATTGAACAAAATTTACAATCTACAGGACAAGGGGCAGCATTTAAACCAATCTGTGCAAATATAAAACCCTTATTATTAAACTCTGAACGTGTCATTTCATTTGCAAGTAAAATAAGTTTAAAAAAATCACTGGAATTATTCCTTATTTTCAATAGTGATACTGCCTCTTCCTTGTCAAGTGGCTTTCCATTTTTAACCTTAGCAAAAATTTTCTCTATCGTTTTTTCCTCCAATTTCTATAATGTATTTTACATTATCTCATTATCCTTAATCTATAGAGATTCCTTCTTTTAGCTTTTTGCTTTAAAAGTCTGCCACGCTCTTTTTACTGAAACCAAAGTAATAACTTTTCTATAATCGGCTAGTTTCACAATTAAATTCTTATAAATATGTCTCATAAGGTACCTAAGCAGCATTACACTAGTCTATCTTCTTTTTTTACCCCCACCGCCTTTCCCCACGATGAAAAGTCGTCTCGATGAGATAAGAGTAGGATCTGTCGCTCTTCAGAAAGTTTGCTTAAAGAGGAGTGAATGTTAGCTAAACGCTCTTCATCACAGTTGAGAAAAGGGTCGTCAAAAATAAACGGTAAGATCGTCTCCTCGGCGAGAAGTTGAGCAATCGCCAAACGCAAGGCGATATAAAGTTGATCCCGCGCCCCGTGGCTAAGTTGCGCCGGGACTACTGACCGGCCATCGATATTAACAACTACTCGAAAGTCCTCACTAATCTCAACTCCTCGGTTGTTTAATCCGGTAAGGTTCCGGTAATAGCCGGAGGCTACCTCAGCAAGTCTCAGACGGTGTGAACTTTGGAAATCATTAATTGCCAACGTCATTTCCTGATAAGCCAAGGTAAGGGCAGCGCTTACCAGTTCAAGTTCAGCTTGACGCTCTTCCATTTCCCTTAATCTTATTTCCGCCGCCGCAATGTTTACCGGCGCCTGCCCCTCCACCCGGGCAATCTGTGTATTTAAACGGTGAATCTCCTCTTCCACTCTCTTGAACTCTATCTTCCGCTGTGTAACCTCCTGTTGCAACCCACGATAATCTTCATCGATTTTCTCCGGATTAGCAGCTTCTTCGATCCCGGTTAACCCCGGATGATCATCAATTAATTTTTTCCATTCACTATAAATTGCTTGCGCTTGGAGGGAAGCATCGTCACTTTTTTCCTCTAATTTTTCCAGAGAGTCGACGCGCTGGGTCACTAAGATATTTTTAATCGATTCACTGGTTTTTTCCGCTCTTGACTCCAAAGTCCTCCACGTCACCCATAGTCTCTTAGCCTGATCATAATCCCCTGCGGAATAATCTAAAAGCCCGGCGATCCTTTCCTCCAGTCTTTCTTGTTTCTTCTTTAACTGCTCCAACTCTTGCCGCCGCTTCTCTAAGTACTCCTGATTAGCCACGCTTCTTGCTTTCGCCTCAGTCCTTGTTTTTACTTGCTCTTCATAATCTTCAGCCTCATCGATCAGCTGTTCCCACCACTGAGGGGGCTTCTCCCGTAGCCAATTAACCAGATCTCCTAATGCTTGAAAACTCTCCTTCGGTTCCACTACCCTTGCTAAACCATATAGTTCCAGCCATCGTTCACCAATTTTACCATCCATTTCGGACAAAGGGCAGTTTTCCGCTTCCCCGGAGAATCCTCCTAATTCTCGACGGCTAAACTCTTGTAATTGGAAAGAGAGCTCTTCCCGCTGAGCTGAAAACTTCTCCCAGCGGCGGCAGGCAGCAGGGATATCGACAAACTCCGCTTCGAAGGGTCTGGCTAACCTTTCAAAGTCCTCTACTTCCTTCAAGGCTTGTTCCATATTCCGCTCATTTTCTTTGAGATGATTGCGAACCTGTTCTAATGAGCCCACCGGGAAAAGAACCCTCCCCAAAAGATACCCTAGTCCCGCACCGCCGAGGAAAGCAACCAAAGGTAAAACAAAATCCCCTTCTCCCCCTCTTCTCAACAATGAGGCAGCTATACCCGCCATCAACGCCGAACCAAGGATTAAACTTCTTCGGAATTTGCCCTGACGATTAATTTTCTTTAATGCTTCTTTAGCTTTTTCCAGTTTCAAGGAAGCGCTTTCCAAGGCAGCATCAAGTCGCGCTTTACGATCTGTATAAGATTTTAAAGTTTCTATCGTCTCCTGCTCAGCGCCACTAAAATGGGAAAACTCCTCCTCAAGCAAGAGTTGGCATTCTTGATAAGCGGCTTTAGTTTCCTGTAGATTTACCCAGTCAGCCAGGGCTTCTTCCGTTTGTCTTTGCCGTCTTTTAATTACTGACACTGTTCCGGGGCCAAAAACATCCCAGTCGATCCCTTGTTTTTGCTCCGGTACTGCCTGAACGCTATCAAGCTTTTGGTCCTTTGCAAGTTGGGATTCTAACGTCCGAATCTCAGTCGTTAGTTTTGTTTTTTGCTCTGATAAGGACTGAAGCTCACTAAGTACCTCCGCGGTCTCCGCCGGTAAACTTGAGCCCCAAGGAAAAGCGGCCTTTTCTTGGTTAATCATCCTCAACTCGGCAGATAATTCTTTGGCCCGCTCTTTACCATGGTTGATTTGGCTATATACCTTCCGCGCTGAAGTGTAGCTTTCCTTCAGCCGCTTCCATTCAGACCACAGCGCCAACATTCTTTCCTTCCCAGTCAGCGCCTCCTCTTTTTCCTTTCTCAACTTTTCCTGTTCAACTAAGTCACTTCTAAAAGCTTCCAGTTGATCAACGAGTTCCCGATCCTTTTCGATCTCCTGTTTTGTTTGGGTGATCTGTTCAGCCAGGAGTTCTAATTCTCTGGGGTCAACCGCATCCCTGGCCGTTACTCCCAGCCGTCCCGTAAAACGGGTAACCGTTCTTAGTTCTTCCGTCAACTTCTCTGTCGCTTGGTTAAAGCTAGCGCCTGTGCCGGACAGCAACTCTTGTACCCGCCCATCAATCTCTTCTCCTTCGGGTAAAGGTTGAGTTAAACAAAACGTCGCTTCAAAAATCTCCTGCGAACCAAGACCAAACAAAGCTTTAATCTTTTCCTCATAGCGCAAATTCCGCCTTTGAGCGCGCGGATTATGCGTTCCACTTATTATTTCCCGATATTCTTCCCCCCGGCGCTGAGCTAAGGAAACCTGATTACTATTAAAATCCCGATGAAAGCGGAAAGTCTCCCCATTGATGGTACAGATTAGTTCTCCTTCAAAGCGTAGCGGATGATCCCAATTCCGAAAGCGGGCTTGTCCAAAGACCGCCACATCGGTGGTCTGTGGAATTCCAAAGATAATCGCCCCCACCCCCGCCACCAAGGTGGACTTACCGGTTTCATTGGGCGCCACCAGAACATTTAGCCGTTCAGAGAAAGTGAACTCGACAGTCTCCCGGTAGGGACCGAAACCAGAGAGAGTGATGCTTTCAAACTTTACCTTGGCCATTACCGTTCCCCCTTTGTCAAAGCGGAGACCCCTTTGAGCAGGGCAAGATAGGCGATTTTCCGTTCCTTTTCCTCACCGGCAGTCTCCAGCCGGTTTAACATCCTGCGCAGAAAAGAACCGCGAAGTGTCGGTTCTGTTGCCCATCCTCTTAACAGTTCCAAGTTAAAAAAGTCGGTATCATCCTTTAGCTCTAAATGATAAAATTGCTGCTTCATCCGCGCTGTTAAGTTCGGCACATTAGGAAGAAAGGAGAAAACGCCCTGCAGACGGATTTCAACTATCGCTTCCGGATCTGCTCTTTTTTCAATCTCCTTTTCTAAATCAGCCTCCTCATCCATTCCTGTCACATCCAACTTCACCTGTTGGTAAGCGCGGACCCGGGCGGGGATCTTCTTTATTTCCGGAAAGCCCTCGCCAATCTCCGCCACGGTAAAAAACCCTTCCCCCGGATCGGAAAAGGATTTGCCCTCTACCACTCCCGGGTATAGCATCAAAGTCTGACCCACTACTTTTTCGCGGTACTGATGAATATGACCAAGAGCCACATAATCATAACCAGCCTGCGCCAAGCCCTGAGAGGAAAGGGGTAAACTTCTTTCACCCGCTTCCCAGTCCAGTGAACCATGGAAAACTCCCATATGAACCCCAGCCTCACTGACACGGGGAAACTCCCGTAACGGTTCCGTTACCCGGGTCAAACCGCCGGTATAAGCTAAAGAATAGAAATGATACGCCGTCCCACCTAAAGTAATTGTTTTTACTTTTTCCGGCATCGGGTTAGTGACCAGAACTCCCGGCCACTCTGCTCGCCGCTGCCGATAAACCGAATCATTATAAGTAACTTCATCGTGATTACCGGGGACAGTAATTAAGGGAATATTGGCCTTTTCTAAACGGCGTAATTCTTGGAGGACAGAATCGACTAACCCTATCTCCGGTCGATGGGTTTCAAAAAGATCGCCGACCATTAACACCATCTGGATCCCGGAATTAGGGGTAAGAACTAAATCCACCGCTTTCTTAAGTAAACCATCCCGCTCCCGGCGACGTTCTTCCTCCCGACCACTAAGCTCCCGTGGTCTCCAGCCCAGATGAAGATCTGCCAAATGAAGACAGCGAAGACGCGACATTAAAATACCCTCCGTTTGTTCCATAAAATCTTACTATATATATTAGAAATTAAGACTCGAATCCCTCTTTTCACCAAACAAATGTTTGAAACCTCTGCTCACAGAAACAAAAACCCCCTTGAACTACAATCAAAGGGGCATCAGTAAAAAAGGAAAAACAATTAATTAGCTGTTACTTCGTCTGCTCCTGCAGCTCTGCCTTTAAAACTTCGGTAACCTTCTGAAGCTGCTCTTCATCGGGAACGTATTAAATCGATAATTTGGTAAACAATTCAAAACCAAGCTCTGCCAATACTTCTTCAACCTGGCCGATACTTTGGCCGCCCAAAAGGAAATTAGAGTATAAAAAGAAGGGTCTTGCCGGGGCTGTTTCCAGCTGGCAAGACCCTCGGATACAAATTAAGCTCAAAGCATTCTGCTGTTGAGCTTTATTATCCGATGAGACCAGGATACCGTTACCTTATTTTTGACACCTATCCTTCGATAGGTGGGCGATCGCATAAACGTTTCTATCCTCCTCCACCTAAACGAGGCTCGATATCCACCGTTTAATATAGATCTCCCGTCTGACAACCGTAGGTTCAAAAATTAAAGCCGACGAATATCCCAGAGTGTTGACCTTTAACTTTGTTGCAGTACTATTTTATAAAAATTTTACCCCGTGATCAACTGTTATTTTATAGCAAATCTTCCACTCATAATTCGTCCATGCTTTTTCATCGGTTTATAAATTTTGGTCCGCCATCTTATTCTAAGAAATTGCCGAATTCAATAATTTAAGACAAATACTGCTTGAGATAATTATGCAATTCCCTCATTCCTTAACATTTTCTTCCGGCTTTTCTCCTATTCGTTCTTGGAAGACAAAGTTAAAAGCGGTAATTAAGGCGGCGGAAACAAGTACGGTAATTACCGGCGCGCGCTGACGAATCAAGACTAACGAATAAAGATAGAGCGTTAATGCGGAAATAATAAATAAAAGAATACTTTTTTTCTTAGGGTTGTCTGCTAAAAACACATTTTCCGCCACTGTTGACAAAAATGCCAACAAGAAACTGACCAGCAACAAATGGATAATAGTAAAACCGGAAAGTCCCGGTATAATATAGGCTAAGAGAAACAAGGTTATAAACCCGATAACCATACGCATTACAAGACTGACCCAGTTCACATGATCACCCCTAATTTAAATCTTACCCTTCCCACGCTAAGCTCTCTATAACGCAAAAACATGCTTTCCGATCCGGGTAATGATCAACCTCGTCCAGATAAAACGGTTGGCTGTTTTTGCCGGATTAAAGAAATACAGAGCGCCACCACTGGGATCCCAACCATTAATCGCATCTCCCGCCGCCCTTATGGAGTCACTGTTGGGGTTGGTATAGACCCGACCGTTAGCTACCGACTCGAAAGCAAGGGGTTGATAAAGCACTGCGGCTAGAGTATTGGGGAAACGTGGGCTTACAATTCGATTCAACACCACAGCGGCCACTGCCACTTTTCCGCTATAAGGCTCTGCTTCTGCCTCGGCATGAACGAGCCTGGCCAATAAATAACGATCAACCCCCACTCGCGATCCGCCTTGCGCTTGCGCTGGCGCGACCGTTTGGGTCGGAATCGTGATTCGTTGCCCCACCCGGAGATGATTGGTCCATAAACCATTCCAGCTACGCAGCGTGGAAACGCCCACGCCTACACGGGTAGAGATCGAGTGCAGAGTGTCACCCCGTTTAACCGTATATGTCCAATTGGCGCTAGACTCCGAGATACACAGCGCTGTAACAAGAATGGCAATCATCACTATAATCAGGTATTTACCCATCTTTATCTCCTCCGTTTTTTTATTATCGTTACCCAAGAAAAACGGAAGTATGTATCCGATATCATTCTTCATTAAAAAACCCGCTTTTACAAAGCGGGCAGCGAGCTAGCAAATTAAATGACAGGCTACAAAGTGTCCGGTCCCCATCTCCTTCATCTCTGGTTCTTCCTTCGCGCAGCGCTCCATTACGTGGGAACAGCGTGTCCGGAAGCGACATCCCGAAGGGGGGTTAAGTGGACTCGGCACATCACCCTGGAGAAGAATTCGCTCTTTTTTAACCTCCGGATCAGGGAGCGGAATGGCGGAGAGGAGAGCTTGGGTATAGGGATGTAAAGGCTCATTATAAAGACGATTTTTTCCGGAGATCTCCATTATTTTACCTAAATACATAACCGCCACCCGATCACTAATATGCTTGACCACACTAAGATCATGAGCGATAAAGATATAAGTAAGGCTCAATCTATTTTGTAAATCTGTTAAGAGGTTTATGATCTGCGCTTGAATTGAAACGTCCAGAGCAGAAACTGGTTCATCACAGACAATCAGTTCCGGATTAAGTGTTAAAGCCCTAGCCATCACGATCCGTTGTCTTTGACCGCCACTAAATTCATGGGGATACCTTCGTATATGTGAAGATGAGAGTCCTACTAATTCTAACAAGTAAGCAACCTTCTCATCCAGTTCTCCTTTGTTTTTAACTATGCCGTGGACCCTTAAAGGTTCTCCTAAGGTTTCACCAATTGTCATGCGAGGATTAAGTGAACCATAAGGGTCTTGAAAAACAATCTGCATCTTACGACGGAAAGGTAATAACTGTTTAAAACTAGCTTCTTCAATATTGATTCCATTATATTTAATTTGGCCGGCCGTCGGCTCGAGAAGTCTTAAGATCACCCGACCGGCAGTCGACTTCCCACAACCACTCTCACCTACTAATCCTAAAGTTTCACCTTTATTCACAGTAAAGCTAATACCATCCACTGCTTTGACCAGGCCTGTTCCTCCCGATCCTTTTCCGATCGGAAAATACTTCTTGAGGTTCACTACTTCTAATAAGGGAAGAGTCATTTTACGTCCCCTCCTTCCCGAAATAACCAACACCGAACTTCATGATCATGATCTATTATTAACGGGGGTTCTTCAGATTGACAAATCTCCAGACAATGGCTACACCTTGTATGGAAACGGCAACCGGATGGTAGGTTTAAAGGATTAGGAACAATACCCGGAATCACATTAAGTTTCTCTTGATCCAGATCTAAACGGGGCATTGAGGTTAAAAGTCCTTGGGTATACGGATGTTTCGGCTTACTAAAAATGCGTTTAACATCTGCTTTCTCTACCACTACTCCCGCATACATTACTACCACCTTTTTAACCAACTCCGCGATCACCCCTAAATCGTGGGTAATCAACATAATGGCCATTCCTAACTCTTGTTGTAGCTGGCGTAATAGATCGAGAATCTGAGCTTGGATAGTAACATCTAAGGCTGTCGTAGGCTCATCCGCAATTAAGAGCGCCGGATGGCAAGCCAGTGCCATCGCAATCATCACTCGCTGCCTCATTCCTCCACTTAACTGATGAGGATAATCATCAACCCGTTTATGGGGAGAAGGAATCTGTACTAAATCCAGCATAGCAATGGCTTTCTTCCTAGCAGTTCTCTCATCCATACTCTGGTGGAGTATAAGGGCTTCCATGATCTGAGACCCTACCGTATAGACCGGATTCAAGGAAGTCATCGGCTCCTGGAAAATCATGGAAATCTCATTACCCCGAATCTTATAAAGTTCTTCCTCGGATAGATCTAATAAATTCTTTCCGTTGAGCGCCATTTTGTCCGCTCGTATTTCTCCCGGAGGCGAAGGGATTAACCTCATAATACTTAACGAAGTAACGCTCTTTCCACAACCTGATTCACCTACGATCCCAACGATCTCACCGCGGTGAATCGTCAGATCTACCCCGTCTACGGCTTTTATATCACCATCGTAGGTATGAAATACAGTTTTTAGGTTTTTAATCTCCAATAGTACTTCCGCCAATATCCTCACCACTCACAAATAATGTCTCGATCCTCATTTACACAAAAAGCTATTTTATATTCTTTAACTTCGGATCTAAAGCATCACGAAGACCGTCACCGAAAAAATTAAAACTTAAAACCGTAATAAAAATAGCAACGCCTGGAAAGATAGCCGTCCACGGCGCCTCTTTTAATAAGATTAAATCCTGGGCGTTAGTTAGCATGCTTCCCCAACTAAACTGGGGGGGTTGTACTCCCAGTCCTAAAAAACTCAGGGTCGACTCAACCAAAATCGCGGTGGCCACCATTAAAGTGGCATTTACGATGATGGGCGCCGTCACATTCGGAAGAATATGCCGAAAGATAATCCGTCGATTACTGTATCCTAAGGCCCTGGCGGCTTCCACAAACTCCTGCTCCTTGAGACTAAGAAACTGCCCTCTCACCAGACGGGCCACCCTCATCCAACTGGTAAATCCTATGATCAAAGCAATCCCAAGGGCGTTGGGCTTAACAAAAGCTGCTAAGATTATTAATAAAAACATCGTCGGCAGAGAAAGCAGAATATCAACCAGCCTCATCATGATTGAATCTAGACGGCCACCATAATAACCGGAGACCGCTCCATAAGCAGAGCCCACTGTTACCGAAATAATCATCGTCATAAAACTGACCAGCAGTGAGATTCTGGACCCGTATAACATCCTGCTCCAAACATCGCGCCCCATATCATCTGTTCCTAACAAGTGGGTAGCAGAAGGAGGCAGTTTTTGAAGTTCCCTTGCCAGATTAATCCGGTAAGGATCATGGGTAACAAGTAGAGGGGCGCAGACCGCAGTAACAATAATAAGCAGCAGGATAATTCCAGAAAAGACAGCAAGTCGGTTTTTACGGAAAGCCCGCCAAAACTCCTTAAATAAACTGGTATGTTCCTGCATATTACCAAAATGTGTCTGATAATCGCCGATTTTTACCTCTAATTCGTTTGCCATCTTATGTTCACCTGCACTAACCTTCATATTTAACTCTCGGATCAAGAACAGAATATAAAACATCAGCCAGGAAATTTCCTAAAAGGACCAGAACAGCAGTAATCATTACTATTCCCATTAGCACCTGGTAATCTCGGTTCGTAACCGAGGTGATAAATAACCTCCCCATTCCCGGCCAGGCAAAAATGGTTTCGGTAATAACCGCGCCCGCGAAGAAACTGGGAAGGTCCAAACCCATGATCGTAATAATCGGAGTCATCGCATTGCGCAGCGCATGTTTATTAATCACCTGTTTTTCGGGAACACCTTTGGCGCGGGCGGTACGGATATAGTCTTGGTTAATAACATCCAGCATGGAAGAACGCATATACCGACTCCAACTAGCTGTATTCATTAAACTTAACACCACAGCTGGCATCGCCAGATATTTCAATTGTTCAACAAGAATCGCAATCGGTCTAATGATGAGTGGATAAGCAGAGGGGTCAAACCAAGGTGTTGAATAACCACCGGCCGGTAAAATTTTCAAGGTGAGCGCAAAAACCAGAATCATTAATAAACCAAACCAGAAAGCAGGGATCGATATTCCAAAAAACGAGCCCAAAGTAACCAGCTGATCCGTTACTGAATAGCGGTGCGTAGCTGAATAAATTCCTATCGGGATGGCAATTCCCACCGAAATAAGAAAAGAAGTAAACATCAATTTAAGGGTGGCTGGGAGCCTACTAAGAATCTCCTTAGTCACCGGTCGACCGGTCGTATAAGAAGTTCCCAGATCGCCACGGAGCATGTGGGTGATCCAGAGATAATACCGGATATGGATCGGTTTATCTAAACCCATCTGCGCTTTAATTCTTTCTTTATCAGCTGCGGTAATCTTCGGGTTCTCAGCGTACATCGCCATTGGTCCACCCGGAGCTAGTTGCATCAAGGCGAAAGAAAAGAGGGAGATCACAAAGAGAGAAAAAATAGAGACGAGTAGACGGACCAGTATTTTTCTGCCCATAGCGGATTCCTCCTAAATCAGGGCTTTTTGCGTTGTCTTTTGATTAATTATCCCGCTACAATATATTGATAGCCTAATACCAGTCAA
>DHOO01000102.1 GCA_002409975.1 Firmicutes bacterium UBA5388 | reverse complement strand
CCCACCCGCCGACTCGGTTGGCGAATCGATGTGGCCGCGAACACTTCATGACACACCCGCCTAATTTTCTCCATGAAATGCCCTCTGCGGCCCAAAGCGGCAATGCCGTGTTATGTGCCGTTGCTACCTCACTTTGTCAAATACCAATCAATTCTCTTAATCCTAGCGATTCTTTTATATTAAAATCAGCAATTTCATTTTTTATTCCCTCATAGTTAATATAACAGGAAGTTATTCCAGCTAATTTAGATGCTTTTATATCAATTTCTCTATCACCAATTCCTAGAGTTTGAATGGGATTCAAGTGATACTTTTTAATTAAATACAGAAATGCCTGAGGATCTGGTTTTTTAGGAAACTTGTAATCCCTCGTTATCAAATCTTCAAATAAGACTTTCATGTTGTATTTTCCTAATAATTTCAATAAAGATTTTTCATCGCGGTGTGTAATAATATAGTTCTTACCGCCAACGGATTTTATTAATTCGCATATTTCTTTTGCTCCAGCAAAAGGCGGTTCTTCTTTAACTGGATTTTCACTATATAACTTGCCAAACTTCATTCTAAATTCATTAAGATTTATCCCAAACTTATTAGCTATACTCTCGCTGCAATAATTCAAAGAAACACTTGCCCAACATAAAATTTCCTTAAAATCACTGTCGACACAATATTCCTTTTTAAGTACTTCTTGATAAGTAGAAGTAATAGCAGGATATGTATCAAATAACGTCCCGTCATAATCCCAGATAAAATATTTAAACATAAAGATTTCTCCCCCAGACAAAATAATGAAATACTTTTTTTCTTGAAAGGTAGCAATGGTACATAACTCTCTCATACCCGAATCTTTTAGTTCTCATATGACGTTTTTTTATTGTTGTATACGAACTATTACGGATATGAGGGTTATTCCTAAACCTGGATTACCATTTTACATCAAAGTTTCATTATTTCCCATTAGACGGTCTAATGGACTTTGAATACGGCCTAAGCTTTTAGTACTAACATGAGTATAAATTTGGGTTGTTTCTGGTCGGGAGTGACCTAGAAGAGCCTGGATATATCTCAGGTCTGTCCCCCCTTCCAAAAGGTGAGTGGCAAAAGAATGTCGTAATGAATGGACAGAAACGTTTTTCTTGATTCTTGCTTTTAAACAGGCCTTTTCAAAAATTATCTGTACAGAACGTTCACTTAAATGTTTATCTTTAACAGCTCCAGGGAACAACCAATCATCGTGATGATATTGTTTGAGATAATCCTGCAAAATACTTAACGAAACTTGAGAAAGAATTGTAAAACGATCTTTTCTACCTTTCGCTTCACGGATGTGAATTAGTCTTCTTTCTTTATCTATATCCTTTAGTTTTAATCGAACTACCTCACTAACTCTAAGGCCTGAAGAGTAAATTAAAAACAAAAGTGTTCGATGTTTAAGGTTATCTAACGCCTTGAGAATCCTATAAACTTCCTGTTCAGAGAGGACAACCGGCAGGCTCTTCTTTTTCTTTGGCCGAGGTAGGTTATCCAGTTCATCCGATCTCAGTAATACATATCGAAACATAAATTTCAAGGCACTAATTACTTGGTTGATATATGAAGATGAAATCTTATTCCCATCCACTAGTGCTCCTATATAAGTTTTAACTTCAATTATACCTAAGGTTTTGGGATCATGCCTAAATATTCGAAAAAAATGTTGGACATGTCGCAAATAGGCTTTCCTTGTTTTTTGACTGTAGCCTTTAAGTTTAAGCTCCATATCTAAAGATTCCAGAAGTTCTTTCTCAAAAGGAACAGAACAGTTTTTAAATGTAGCAGCAACTACTCCTATAACTAACTGATCAATCTGGATTTTCTCTTCATATAAATCAAATAAACTACGAATTGCCATTTTCGTACAAGGAATTGTCCAACACTTTTCCTCTACATTCCAATAATGGCCTTTAATACTCTTTAGCTTACGAATTTCCTCAAAAGAACAGTCCTTAAAGAGAACATTCAGCCGTTCTCCATTACCCTGATTTAATATAATCACCATTGTCATTTCCTCCGCTAAAAAAAGTATTCCAGATAAAACAGGCATTACTATGACAGATTGGTGATTAAAGGATAGTTGATTACAACAAAGTATTTCCTCAGGTCTGGTTCTTTAATTGTAGCCGAACATCTGTTCTTTGTCAATATTTACCTTTAATTAAATCTTTTTTGCTACTACTTGAGTTAAAGGAAAGGTATTTTGTAAAGCAATTTAGCAAATACTCCAGCTGTCCTCTTCAGCTCCAGATAGGCATTATATTAAACACTTTATATCTAAATATTACCATATGCAAGGAGCTTTTTCTATATATTATTATAAAAATATGATTATTCTACGACTTTTAGTAAAATAACGGAATAATCATATGAGGGAATTGCATAATTACCTTAGCGTAAATTCGACCGCAATATTTAGTGTTTATCTAAAGATATCAATTTATTGTGGTTAAGCTTTAATAATTGAATTATGCAATTCCTTAATATTCGTAAAGGAATATTATCTTTTCTTCTTTTTACTCACCTTTTTTTGCTCGTTAAGGGAACCCATCATCTCTATTGTTTTGAGCTTCTCCGCCTGTGCGGCTGTCATTGTGTTTTTACGCTCTGCACATTTCATCTCTTGTTGAAGTTTTTTGTAGTTTTCAAAGCGCTTAGGAGGTAGAATTCCATCTTCAATAGCTTTCTTAACAGCACACTTTGGCTCGGATTCATGATGGCAATCCCGGAAATAGCATTTTTCAGCAAGCTCCTGAATATCAGCAAAAGATTTCGATAAATCTGCGCTAGCTAGCTGAAGTTCTCTCATGCCCGGAGTATCTAGAACTACTCCGCCACCCGGCAAAACAAGGAGTTGCCGATAAGTAGTGGTATGCCTGCCTTTGTCATCAGCGGCTCTGATCTCCTTTGTGCTTAGAACGTCCTTACCCATAAGTCTATTGATCAGAGTCGACTTGCCCACACCTGATGATCCAATAAAAGCACTTGTTTTTCCTTTACGCAAATACTTTAGTAGGTCAGTGTAACCATCACTGCTCATACTTGAGGTTACAACAACCTCCACCCCTAAGGCAACAGATTTTATCTCTCTAAGTCTTATACTTAAATCATTACATAAATCGGTCTTGGTCAGTGCAATGACCGGCATTGCCATACTCTCCCAAACGATTGAGAGATACCGCTCAATTCGCCGTAAATTGTAGTCATTATTAAGCGACATACAGATAAATACCGTATCAATATTTGCAGCAATAATTTGACTTGTATATTCCGCCCCCGCCACCTTTCGTTCCAAACAACTTTTCCGGGTAAGAAGGTGATGAATGATGGCATTACCGCTTTTACTATCTACCCGATCAACCATTACCCAATCACCAACAGCTGGATAATCTACCGTAGAAGATGCCGAATAACTTAGTTTTCCTGAAACCTCAGCTGGTATCTCCCCTTTTTCAGTAATAACTTTGTAAATATCCTTATGCTGGGCCGAGACTCTCCCCAAATAGAGATTATCTCCGTACATCGTAGCTTCCCGGATAAACCGCTCAGATAAACCTATATCATATAGATCAATTTTATTCATTATTAAATTCATCCTCCCGTATTTTGATAGTAGATAGTAAAGGGGAGGCTAAAAATAATTTAGTCTACATACACCTCCCCTTTTACGGCAACCTCCACTTTATATGTTTTAGTCATAAATATCTGTCCTTTCTAAATTTGATAATGTAAGGGAATTGCATAATTACCTTAAACTTATATTCAACCAATATGGGAAATGCCTCTGAGAGTTTCGAGTCATCCGGCTTTCATTAAATCACTTCGTGATACTAAAGGTTGCCGGTATAAACGACCATATAGTGTTTAACTTATATCAAAGGAAATTATCCAAATAGATATAATACATTTAGTAAATAGAGGTTAGACGATTTCCAGTGGGAATATCAATAAATTGTGGTTTAATCTTTAATAATTCAATTATGCAATTCATTAAATGTACTTAAAGACGGTCATCATTTTCGCTTTTGAAGTAATTCATTAGCCAAATTCGCAATTAATCCTTTCATAAAAGGATTAATTATAAAATATTTTTCTATAAATTCTAAAATGGCGAGCGCGGATTCGGGACATCTTTCATATCCTTGGATCATCTTTGGTAAAAAAAGAGCTAACTTAGGATAACGTGTCTCATATCGTCTGTCATTTTCAAAAGCATCTTTGAAATAAATAATTTCTTCGCTTAACAAATGGGAGCAAGCTAATAAATGATCGATTGCCAGATTTTGAATATGTCTAGTAGCAGATAGCTTTTCACCCCGGGCAAATCGGCATAGCCCTACATAAAGACTGGTTAATGCTTCTCCTACTGCCCGATTTATATCATTTTCCTCATGATTGCCTTGATGGGTAGGCCAACACAAACTGTCATCAAAATCTTCTTCACCCCAGATAAGGCGGCCTTTGGTATGAGGAATCTGTTTCACCTCATCGTCCTCGATAATTCCAAAATCGCAAAAGATACCGTCTTCATAAAAAAGTTTATACCCATCTTTGGTAAACAAATAATAATAACCTACTGGCGCCAGAGAAGTTAACCACTCAATATTCTCAATAAGCTCTAATTTATGCCCTTTTTTGGCTATCACCAAAAAATCCAAGTCCGAGTAGGCATCGATGCGCTCTACCTCCGCGATTGAACCAAAAGCGATTAGCGCCCTGGCTTTTCCGGTCATCTGTACAGATTGGCTGATTTCTTCAAGTCGAAAAAGCAATTTTGCCTTTTCTTTGCTAGACTCCATCAATAATTCACCTTTCATCTTTAATTTTTCACGTAAGGCAATAACATAATTTGCTAGTCATGACCGCCCGTAAAACGGGCGGCATGATTTCGCCCTATAAGGGCATGGTACCTGCAGCACCTAAAAGTGCTAACACTACGATTCAAGCTTATGCAATTGTCGCTCTAGCTACCCCTGAAGGGGTCCTCAAGTTCTTTTACACTTACTTTATCAATTATTTTGTCAGCGTTTTCTTGTTCTCTTATGTATTTCCTTATCGTTGCTTCATTCAATCCAACTGTGCTGACAAATATCCCTTAGCCCAGAAGTGTCTATTCCCAAACTTATATTTTAAATTTGCGAATCTATCAAATATCATGAGAGCACTTTTCCCTTTTAAGTATCCCATAATACTTGCTACACTATATTTAGGTGGGATACTAACACACATGTGAATATGATCTGAACAAGCATTTGCTTCTATTATTTCAACGCCTTTATACTCACAAAGTTGTCTTATTATTCTTCCAATCTCTTTTCGATACTTCACATATATAATTTTCCTTCTATATTTGGGAATCTAGATAATATGGTATTTACACATCCATTTTGTGTGTGATAGACTTTTATCCATAGGCTCAATCTCCTTCAATAGTATTATTAAGCTTGAATCACTTATTAATATACTATAGAGATTGGGCCTATTCTACTTAACGGCAAAGCCTTTTCTATTCTCACCCGCATAGCGGGTGGATTAGTATGAAACGCTTAGGCGTTTCACATTAAACAGCGGCCGTTTTGATGATAGATTTACGACCGCTCTTTATCGTATATGTGTAGTATATAATCGTGTATAGTCTGGCTTTATATGGGTTTGACTTTACAATTCCCATTTATAAAGAAGGAGATCTTTTCTTCCGGGGAGATTTCCTATAAAAGAAGCCGGTTCCGTAAGCTGACGCTTTGTAAGCAGGAATACAGAACCAAGATTGCCGGAGGCTTTCAGGTCGATCTTCTCCCCTTCACCGGTAATTACTATTTTATTCCCCAAATCATCGGTAAATTCGTACCGCTCCGTCTTGTCTCCAGTTAATAAAAGACAAAGATTCTGATACTGATCAAGCTGATTGCCAAGAAAACCGCCAAGCGTAAAATCTGTGTTAAGATGTAAAGGAATCACGGCTTGATCCTTGATAAAAACAGGGATTCTTGCTAAATCGCATGGATAATTAAGATACTTTCTCCCGGAATAAACCGTTCCCTCCCAGAAATCCACCCATCGGCCGCTAGGTAGATAAATCTCCCGTTGCCCCGCCCCTTCTACGATCACTGGGGCCACTAACAGACTACGACCAAAAAGGTATTGGTCTTCGATATTGAATACCCTACGATCATCCGGATAATCATAGAACAACGGACGCATCAGTGGTTCGCTGTTTTCGCTGATATAGGCAGCTTCATTATAGATATAGGGGAGTAGGTTCATCCGGAGATTAGCATAGAAGCGGTATACTTCGATGATACGTTCATCGCCCGTACGAGCCATCATATTCCAGGGACTCCGGTCCCAATTTTCCGTTCCTCTGCTTTCCGAATGAAACTGCATCACAGGACAGAACGTGGCCATTTCTACCGAACGGATATAAAGCTCGGGTGTAGGGATATCCCCCGAGAAGCCGGCCAGATCCCAGCCCCAGAAGGGGTTACCGGAAATACTCATGGATAAGCCGGCAATAATCAGGCTTTTCAATGTCTTAAAAGATGAGGTTTGATCTCCACCCCAATACAAAGGATATTGCTGCGCCCCCGTAAACCCGGCCCGACTAAAAGTAATCCTGTCTTTCCCGGCAAACTCGTGATAAGCCTCAATATATTTCACCGGGTATAAGTTACGCATTTCATCTCCTTCCAAACCATTATAAAACTTAAGATGATCATCGAAAATAAATTCTCCGCCATCAGTCTTGAACCCATCAACACTTAACTCCTCAATCAGATACCGTCGCTTGTTAAACCACCACGCCCGCGCCTCGGGGTTAGTGAAATCCAGCAATAAACCGCCTCCGAACCACCCGTCCGTAATCCGGTATGGCGTCCCGTCTTGGTTCTTTACACAATATCCTTTACTAATAGCATATTCAATATCCCTCTCGTGCTGCTCATTTTCTTCATTTTCTAAATGTTTTAAGACTGGGATCTGCCATAGAATAAATTTGAGATTATTTTCATGAATATAATCAATCATTCCCTTAAAATCCGGCCATTTACTGTCGGGAGCAAAGCGCAGTTCCTGGTAGGAGAAAGCCTCGGAACCTGGTTTTAATTCATATTGGGCGTCATTAACCAGATAAAAGGTGGCCTCATCACTCCAAGCTTCCACCACGAGAACGGTCGCCGGGATCGCCAATTCCTCCAGTTTTTTTACCTGTTCTATTACTTCCCGTTGGGTATTCCAGCTATTCCCGGAGATCCAGGGCCCAAAAGACCATTTCGGAGGAAGAACCGGAGTTCCTGTCATCTGCAGAAACTCTTTTAATGCTTCCCTTGGCTCACCGAAGAATAAATATAATTCCAGATAATCCTGTTTCTCATTAACCTTTCCTTGAATCTCCAATAAATCATCGAGCTTGCGGCCAAGATCAAAACTTAAATACTGAGAAGTATTTAAAAACATCCCATAGCCATTCTCCGCTATGAAAAAAGGAATCGGTATATATGTCTCTTCCGTTTGGTCAAGATACTGGTTGTAAACACATATATCCTTCACCGTACCTTTCTGATTGAGACGGTCGTACCTTTCTCCGAATCCATAATATTTCCGAGTTGCCGTTTTAAAACGCAAGGTATAATTTTTTTGCCCTGCAAAATCATCTACCCATTCCCAGTAGTCCAATGCTTCGCTATAAGACTCCAGTACTACGGAACCATTTTTATCTTTCACTATATAACAGAAAGGGTGTTTAAAGATTTCCACCTGATAACCAGTGAGGTTGTCTTGATAAATATATTGCTCTTCATCAACCCTCTGAAAGGAGACTTGTCCTTGGCCGCTTAGATCGAGCGGGGTTAAAGAATTGATGATCTTAAGCGCGCCGTTGGTAAAGGTAAAATAGACCATGGGTCGATTGCGACCGACTTCTAAAAACTCCATCATAACATGGTTCTTATGAAATTCAACTGTTTTCACAACGCTTAAAGCATCCCGGCAACCAACAAAAAATGAATAAGACGGTGAAGAGTAAAGTTTTTCTTTGAATTCGACCTCAATCCAGTATTCGATCTGGTCCTTGTCCTTGAATCTCCCTAGTTCAAATTCGACAAACTCTTTCTTCGCCAAATAATCAACCACTCGGCGACCGGTAACCGGCGGCTGCGAATGGCCGTTCAGTTTCCACTGAAGAAGCGGCTTTTCTTCTCTGAAAGACGGTTTAAGCTCTGCCTTTACCCTAATAAACTCCTCGGTCTTTGGTTTTCTGGGAACTAATTCAAAGGAAAAATGTTGGTATGGATCATTTAAACCGTGCGGGATATGTTTAATCATAATTTTTTCCTGCATTCAATTATCCTCCTGTCAGAGATTATTCCGAGAATAAGTTAGCAGCAGGATGGCTGCTAACTTATTCTTATAGCAGTCGCTCACGCCAGCTACCTTAAAATCACGAAGTGATTAGAATCAAAGCAGGGTGAGTCGACAAGCCCCAGAGGCTTCTTTAGTTAGTTGTTCACGCCGACAACCTTAGTATCGCGAAGTGATAAAAAAAGTCGGGTAAACAACCAAGGCTATTTTCTATGAAGCATTAAACCCTTTCTTGGAAAAACTACCTGATCTATTTCAGCTTAATTTTTTGCTCCAATTCTTTCTGAGCTTCCTTCAACGCTTGTTCCGAAGTCATGACGCCGTCCCTGGCTTGAGCAAGATATTTCCCCATAATATCCGCCATCTCCGCAAACTGTTCAATTACCGGAGGAGTCACTAAGTATTCAAGTGAAGCAAAGACCACTTCACGGTTAGTAGGCGGAGTCTGCCGTTTATACCTTTCAATAACCTCGGGGTATGTAACGGCGGGTAATTCCCATCCGGCGTCTACCCTGATATTAGCCGCTTCCCGGCTTGAAGAGAGGAATTTAATCCACTCAAAGGCAGCTTCCGTATTTTTCGTGTTTTTACTTAGAACCAGTCCATTGGCGAAGAAATGCGTGGCTTTTCTTACTTTTCCGGGTTCAATCGCAATATCCCATTCAAAATCGCAATCCCGGATAAAATCAGGGAAAGCCCAGGAACCTGTAATAATCATCCCCAAACGGCCAGCTTTAAATAGTTCCCAGTCACCCATCCCGGCCAGCTGCGCTTCGGTCGGCATGACATTATATTTGCGCACTCGATCCACTATAAACTGGAGCGTTTCCACGTTCTCGGGGGAATTAACCGTAAATTTTGTCATATCCTCATTAAATAGGCTACCGTTATTTTGTTTAACAACTTTGTAGAATTCGTGGAATTGGATGGGCTGGAACATTCCAAAGACATTATTCCCCAGCGCTCTAATATTTTTGGCTGCTTCCAACTGGTCATCCCAGGTCCAGCCACTGGTCGGGTAAGCAATACCGGCCTTGTCAAACAGTTCTTTGTTATAGATCAGAATGACATTAGAAAAACTGAAAGGTAAACCGTACTGAAGATTATTAGCTTTGAAAGCGTGCAATGCGTTTTCGTTGATTACTACGGTATCAAATTTACCCTTTGTAATTAACTCGTCCAAAGGAAGGAGTGTTCCCTTCTTCGCATAAGTGGCAAAGTTTTCATAGTTTAATTCAAAGGCATCCGGAACGTTGCCTCCGGCAATTCTAGTTTGCATCACCGTGAAGTAATCACCATAACCTATGGTTTCAATTTTTACTTTGATGCTAGGGTGTGTTTTTTCGAAAATTTTCCGCATCTCTTCTAAATACTTAGTGTTATCACCTCCTGAAGAAAAATTGGCGAAATTAATCGTTACCGTCTTAGGAGCCGTCTCCGCCACTACAAATAAATTGACTAAGACTAAGAGCGCCAGGCTAAGCAGAACAACAAACCGCTTTTTCACAATTCTTTCCTCCTACTTTTTATTTATTATACTGGAGTAGGCTCCAGTACACTTGTAACTTACCCTTTAATTCCTCCGATACTAAGACCTTGTTCGAAATACTTTTGGGCGAAAGCATATACCATTAAAATAGGGATTAATGAGATAAGCGCACCAGCCATTAAAAGATTATAACGTCTGGAATACTGTCCATTCAGTAAGCTCAATCCTATCGGCAGGGTCATCTTCGTCCGCTCCGTTAGAATAATTAAAGGCCATAAATAATCATTCCATGCTCCCATGAAAGTAATCACCGCCAAAGTAGCTAATACAGGTTTCGACAAGACCAAAACTATACGAAAAAAGATGGTTATCTGGGAAGCTCCGTCTAGTTCCGCGGCTTCGATATAAGCATCAGGTATCGACTTCATATTTTGACGTAACATAAAAGTGGCAAAAGCATTAAATATCGATGGAAGCATTAGTCCAGTAAAACTATTAAGTAACCCTAGGTATTTCAAGACCAAATAATTGGGGATCATCGTAACCTGACCGGGTATCATCATTGTCGCCAGGTAAAGGGAGAAAAGCTTTTCTCTTCCTCTAAAATCGATTTTGGCAAAAACATAGGCGCCCATGGCAGCCGACATGACGGTAATAAACGTGATCATTCCGGAGACAAATATACTGTTAAAGATCGCCCTCTTGAATAGAAAATCAATTGAGAATAATTCCTGATAAGCCCTAAAACTGATCTTTTCCGGAAGCCACTGGATAGGTATCGTCATTAAGGCGCCTCTTTCTTTAAAAGAGGTTAAGATCATCCAGAAGAAAGGTATAAGAATAAAACAGGAGATTATGGTTGCCGACAGATAAAAAAATGTTTTCTTTCTTGTTTCTTTATGTATCATAGTTAACCCACCTTTTCTGAAGCTTAAGCTGGAGCATGGTAACGATGAAAATCATCAAAAACAAGAGCCATGAAAACGCCGTAGCATAACCCATCTTATAATATTTAAAGGCATATAGATAAATCCGTTCGACAAAGACATGAGTCGGAGCGAAATTACGTTCTAAAACCATCACCATAACCTGAGGAAACAACTGAAAGGAATTGATAATGGAGATTACGGTCACAAAAAAGATGGTAGGACTAAGTAAAGGCAGAGTTATCTTTCTAAATTTCTCCCAGTTACTAGCTCCATCAATCTCAGCCGCTTCATAATAAGTTGAGTCAATCCCCTGTAAGCCAGCCAACATGATCAGACCGAAAAAACCTGTATCTTTCCAGATGCTAGCCAGGACAATTCCCGGCATCGCCCATGTTTTATCATAAAGCCAACCCGGCCCCTTAATTCCGATATACCCCAAAAGGGCATTTACAACCCCGTACTCTGGGCTAAGAACCCACCGCCAGATTAAGGCGCCAGCCACCCAAGAGGTTAATACTGGTATAAAGAATAACGTTCGGTAAATTGCGATTCCTTTATATTTAAAGTTAAGTAACATTCCAACCGTGACGGAGACAATTAAGATCAAAGGAATATAGAGGGTAATAAAGTACGAAGTATTTTTCAAAACGCGCCAAAATTCTTCACTTTTCAAAATATTAGAGTAGTTTTCTAATTTAATGAATTGAGGTTGACCTCCGATCACATCCCATTCTGATAAACTTAAATATAAGGAAGAACCGATAGGAATCAAACTAAACAACAATAACCCTAACAAACTTGGTAGCAAAAATAAAATTATGGTCGTGATTTTTTGAGATTTTTTATAAAACATAATTTGGCATCCCCTCCTTCTCTCTATTCTAATTCGCCTTTTTCTCCACCTCATTCAAGAGCACAAGATACATCGCATGTGACCATAATAACGGTTTAGCCACCGGTCCCCAACGTTTTAGCCAGTGTGGATAAAAAGAGGGATCATTGAGATGAGCACTAACCTGCTCCGGCAGGTCCCCGACCACATCTGCTTGAGTTTCAACCCAGTATAAGAGTTTTTCCGCTTCTCTATCCCTGCTCGACAGCGTATAATACCAACCAAGCCAAGCGGTAAGGAGAATCCATTCACCTCCCCCATAGTATGTATCCTCTGCGTAACGGTGGACACCCTGGTGCAGAAGGTCAGCTTCGATCTTTTTTACGGTCGCGCGCATCACGGGGTCATCCGGCCTCAATAAATTGAAAGGAAGCGACACCCAGAGAAGGCTAGCATCAACACTCTCTGCTCCAAGAAATTTAACCAGGTGACCGTCTTTAATGAGGTTTTTATGCACAAACTCTTTAATCTCCCCTGCTAAGGTTAACCAATCCCGACATTCCAGTAAATCAGCGCTTGCAGATATTCCCCCAAATAAGCAAGCCAATGTAGAAGTATGTATTTTATCCCGAAACTCTTCCCAACAGTCATAGTTAGGAAACCGCCAACATAAAGTCAGATATTTGACAGTGGCCCGGATACTGGCGGCAAATTCGTCGCGAAGCCGTTGTTCACCGGTTAGGCGCAGATGTTCCGCCAGCCCCCACAGCCAGGCGCCATAACCGTCTAGCTGAAAATTGGGCCAATCATCCTCATTCACAGCGCCTTCCAAGGTGTAACGGGTTGGAAGAAAATCTTGATCAGATAATTCCTGGTTAGCACTGATCTTATTTGCCAATAAATCGATTTTCGCTGTCTGTTCCTGCAGACGGTTGTTGGCCCAATAATAAAACTTTCTGGCAGCCGCGTGCTCGCCCATCAAATCCAGCGCATAAGCGATAAAGGCGCCATCCCTTAACCAGCAAAAGTGATAATTGGGGAAACTGGGAGAAGCGATGAAAGCCCCATTGGGATGCTGATGCTCTTTGAGTACGAAGATACTATGTTCTTTTAAATTCATAATCCTACTCCTTTCACTACTTGAATTACTTTTTTCCGTGAAGAAAGTAATTAGCAACAAAAATGACTACTAAGAAAATGCCTCCTTTGTTGATTCACCCGCCTATGATTTACATTACTTTGTAATACTGTCGGTAGGCGGCATGAACAACTTGCTTATCGACTCACCCGGCCCCTTTTTCATCACTTCATGTGCACGGGCGGTAGCCGGCGTGAGCAACTACTTGGCGATAGCAGAAAGAACAGTTTTTTGTCCGCGATAAATCGACACCAGGAAAAACTCATTGATCACCAAGGTAACCGCGCCTTGTTCCCATGCCTCATTCCCTAATTGAGAGACGCGAAGATTAAATTCCGGGTGGTATTTATGAAAGAAATTCATTGGCATTCTTCTTTAATCCCGGGTAACATATACTTTTCTGCCGACATTCCTTCTCCGGCTAAAATAATCGTTGTCGGGTTAAGGATATTGAGCAAATTAACCAAGCCTTTCCCCAGATTGCGCCAGCAGTTAAAAACGCTTATTTTGCCGCATAGTCGCCATGATTGGCCACCGTCAACACTTTTTCAATTGTCAATTCCAAACGTTCCTCGTAAATCGCAGAATCCTTCTCTTGGCTTAAGATCCGTTTACACTCATCTAGGATAAACTGCTCACCGGCATGAGCCTCTAAACAACCACGGCGTCCACAGTAGTAAAGATTACCCGGAGTAGCAATAACCATGCCGTAAATGTTCCGATTTAACAACACCTTCACTTCTTATTAACGATTATAACATAATTACTTCAGTGAAGCAAGTAACTTTAAAATTTTATCTTTTATCCACTTTTACCGGTATCCGCACGGTTCAGGCTTGCCCAATTTTATAATAAGCAATCTTTGATGCATGCTATAATGCTGTCAATATCCTCCTTATTTGTTGTTAAAGAAGGATAAAATCGCATTAGATTATATATTGGTTTATATCCTACTAAAAAACCTTTCTTTATCAAATGCTCATTCAATGATTCCAATACTGCCTTAGCCTTATTTTCAAACTCAATTGCAATCATCATACCAGAACCACGCACTTCTTTTATGACCTTTGATTTTTCTTTTAATTCATTCAGCTTTCCGAAAAAATATTGACCATTTTTATTACTAGTTTCAATTAAATTATTCTGCTCTATAAAGTTAATTACCTCACTTACCACCACACATCCTAAGGCATCATTCTGATGCGATTGAGAATGTCTAAACTCTCTCATTTCTATTTTTTTTGCTATTTTGTCTTCCACCACAACTACACTTACCGGATACCCATTGCCGATTCCTTTACCAAGAGCAATTAGATCAGGGGTAATAGTAAAATGTTGAAACCCATACCACTTTCCAGTTCTGCCGACTCCAGTAGTTACTTCATCAATAACAATTAGACCATTATTCTCTTTCATTCTTTTTGCTATTTCGTAAATTAAATTTTTAGGTGGTATAAGCATTAATCCAGAAGAATTGCCGGGCTCAAAGACAAATACCCCAACTTTTTGAAATGGAATATCCTCTATAACTTTACACTTTCCACAATTATAATTGTTAGAACAATCCCTACACATAGATATTTCAAGTTTAATCCATTCGCTGTCATCTTTATTCCCGGACATACCATATGCCGATAAATACGATTCTCTGAAGGTAAGTAGTTTTTTACCATTACTGATTGTTTTCGCCATCTTGACACTTACTTCAACCGCTTCGCTTCCAGAACTTAAAAATAAACATTTCCCGCTGAATGGTTTAAGAGTCCTTATTACATTTATGGCAGCAGCTTCAACAAGCCCATTTGTATATCTAAAGCCTAAATGCATTATTTTATCAATCTGTTTTTTTATTGCTTCATTAATCTGTTGATTATTATGGCCTAGCGCCATCGACCAAACCCCTGATTCAAAATCAATATATTTCTTGCCTTTTGAGTCAAATAGATAATATCCTTCTGCTTTTTCCAAATCAGTAATCAGCATCTCATTTCCTGTACATTCTAAAACATGTTTCATTTTAATTCCCCCATTATAAAAAATCCTTCGATCTTGTCGCTTCACCAGCTTTGATTTTCGTTTGAAAGCAGAACTTCATTTCAAACGCTGAATCCATTTTAGATCAGTACTAATATACTGTATTGTAATGACAATCACATTGGCCGTATTATGTAGTAGTAGACTAAAGATTTAATTTAAATAGAACTGTACTTTTTATTACATGATTATTCTACTTCAGAATAATTTTCCCTGCCTCATGGTTTTTCTAAAAAGAGCTTGTTGCTTCTCTACCATAGATAACCTGCAGGTTTTAATCATAGTGGGAATTGTATAATTATCTTAACCATCCATTTAGGATAAAAAACTCCTTTGGGGCTGGCCTAACTTCCGAAGGCGCCTCTTCAATAAAGAGTATAGAGTATGTAATTGAACCTAAAATAATAGAGATTAGACCATCCTAGTGGGCTATCAATTATGGTTAATTTTAAAATCAATTCTTTATGCAATTCCTCAATTTATGTTCTAAAGAAATATTATTAGAATCCGATCTTATAATAAAGGAATATCACAAAAGATTGCGAAATATACAATGAAATTTTAAATTAAAAAAGGAGGGTTAATATGCCCCCTACCCTTTATGCTGCGGTAAAATTAACGATCAAAAATAAACGTTCTCTTCCTAAAGAACGCTCTCTGGAGGAGGTTCTGGATTCTGCCTCCTCTTTGGTTAATAGCTATTTTCAGCCGTTTTTAGCGGCAAAATTTATGGTGGAAGGTTCAGAAATCAAGGGAATTCTTAATGTGCAAGAAACCCCAAGAATCCTTCAGCTGATTGAACTTGTTGATTTAGAGATGGATCCAATCAGGTTTTATTATGCTTTGGGTGTTGGAAACATAAAATCCAGGCTTGATGGGGAAAAGATTGAAGAGGAAGGTCCGGCATGGACTGGAGTGAATAGGGCGCTAAAGGAAATGGTAAGCAGTGGTGGAGGACGGGATATTATTGTAAAGCTCCCTTCTCCGTTCCTCACCAGAACGGTTAACACTCTTTTCTCCATTGAGAGTGATTTGAGGAATAATTGGAGTATTGCACACAGAGATGCAATCAAGCTTGCTCGGCATGGAAGAACTCAGGTTGAGATGGCAGAACTTCTGGGAGTCACTCAAGCTGCTGTAAGCCAAAGATTAAAACATGCCCGTTGGGATCGATACCAACAAATTTGTGAAACCATTTATGAGCTGTTGATGCAAGCCCGATGGAAGATGCTTCTTCCTTGGGACTTAAAAAACGCACAACAAGGAAAACTCTCTCAGATACGAAAATAAAACCTATTTTTGAAACTTTACAAAGCCACCCAAAAACTCTTCTGGATTGCAGATAACTAGTTTTCGCCGCATCCTGATGCTGTCACTATTAGACAGCATTTCTCCGTGAAAACTTCCAAGCAACAAGGTAGTTGCTCACGCTGGCTACCGCCCGCACACGTGAAGTGATGAAAATAGGGCCAGGTGAGTCGACAAGCCTCGGAGGTATTTTTAAGTAGCAGACTAACAAAAGAACAGCCCTTTAGTTCCAGTTTATTTCGTGACCAAACTGGATTACCCCTTCTTTCGCTCTTCAATCCTATGGAGTAGTTTCCGGGGTGACTCCGTTATTACTTTCGATAACTCTTCGATAGTAAGACCCGCTCCTAGCCCTACTTGTTCAATAAACTCCCAAGTATGTAAATCTCCAGGTTGATGAGCATCCGAATTAATCACAAGTTCTGCCCCGGCTCTCCTCGCCATCGTAACTACATAACCATTGGTTAAAGAATGCCCCCTCCGTGAAGTGAGCTCAAGAAAGACTCCATTATCAGCCGCCATCTTCGCTTCTTCTATTGTAATCAAACCAGGATGGACCAGAATGTCCACTTCCGGGCAGCTAACCGCTGCGCGATTGGTTCCAGATTCCACTGGTTCAACAATGGTTTCTCCGTGCACGGCAACTAATTCTGCTCCATAAGCTCGAGCGCGTTTCGCCAGAACTCCCACCCCTCCGGCCGGAATATGCGTTAACTCCACACCAACAATGGCTTTGATTCCCCAATACTCTTCAGCTAGACGGCAATCTGCTTCTATTTCTTTGATCACTCGCTCCATAGTAGACGCAGAGACATGATCTGTTAAGGCGATTTGCCGATAGCCATTAATAATTCCAGACCGAATCAACTCAATCGGGGAGAGTACACCGTCACTCAAAAAAGTGTGGGTATGAAAATCAGTGATCTCTTTCCTCATCTAAAACTCACCATTCCTTTATTTAAAAACTTTCTTAAGTTAAGAACGAACTCTTCTGCTTTGCTCTTCCCCATTTCTTCCAAGTTATGGTGGTTGATACCACTTAGAAAATATATCTCGCAACTCGTCATTTTCATCCTTTCACGTTCCCCAGCAGGCTGGGGTGGGCAACTACTTAGTAGACGAAGGCAAGCTAGGTTATAGTTAATTAAGAGAATTGCATAATTAACTTATAGCTTGTATTTAACCAACCTGGAAACACTTCGAGGCTTGTCGATCAGCGTTAACTTTTATCTTATTTTTTGCTCTGAGGGAAATGCATAATTACAAAAATACCATTTAACCACAAAATATAGTGTTTAACATTTATTCGAGGTAATTGTCTATTCTTAGATAATTACTAGTGGAAATATCAATATATTAATCTGAATTCGTGACATCTATAGACACCAGGAGAAATCGTGAAAGCTTGCGATAGCGTTTCCCCTGGTATAGATCGATTAGTCACGAAATCAGATATGTGGTTAAATCTTGAGTAATTGATTATGCAATTCTTTATATTAATAAAAAATCCCGGTTATCCCAGGATAATCTCATTAAATTATTTTACCACAAAGGCAATTTTTAGGATAGATCTATATAAGAACCTTCTCCCACCTGTTCAGGTAATTCTACTAAAATGACATCAATCCCAATCTTCTTAATTCGATGCCAAGGGATCACAATCTCGCCAGTTTTCCCAAATAGCCAGCGGAATCTCCCTGGAGCAGGTAAAACGATGGCAATTATTTTCCCTGTTCCCGGATCAATCTCCAGGTCACTGGTAAAGCCCAATTTTCTACCATCTAAAATATTGACAACTTCCCTCTCTCTTAACTCAGAAGTTTTTGCGAGCACCACAGACCCTCCCATCATCTTATTATATGCCAGAGACCTGAGAGGGTGTAACCATCTAAATAATTATCGTGTAAATAGGTAAAAAATCCGTTCATCTTGTGGTGTATAAGGATTTAAAGTAAAAGCGCCAAAATTTCTAACTTCTCTAAAACCAACTTTAGTCGCCAAGTCTTCAATTTCACGAACCTCATATAACCTTTGCCAATGAACTTCTTTAAAATGACGAAACAGTTCTCCCTGTTGGCGATGGAAAAAGTCAATCTCCATCCGACAGAGTTTGGACTCGGGAGCAAAATAATTAGACCATATATAAGCAGAATTTTCAAAAGCAGAAGAGTAAGTATTGTCTCCTAAGATCTCATGATATTTAAAAGGTGAATTCAAGTCAGCAATGAAGATTCCGCCCGGGATGAGATGGTCATATACCCGTTCTAAAGTTTTTTGCAGATGGAGAGGAGAAAGAATGTAGTTTAAGCTATCACAAAGACAGGTGATCAAAGGAAATTTTTCCCCCACAAAAAGTTCCCTCATATCTTGTTCAAAAAGGCGAAAAGCCGCTTGTGATTCGCGAAGTTTCTTTTCAGCGATCGCCAGCATTGAAGAGGATTGATCAACCCCCGTAACCACCCAACCTTTTGCTTGCATCAAAGTAATAAAACTACCGGTTCCACAGGCCAAATCCAACAAAGAAAGCGGAGTATCACTCTGTTCAACAGAAGCATAACTTTGATATAATGATAAAACATAATCAACCCAGGACGGATAATCGATCCCTCTCATCATTTCATCGTAAACTAAGGCAAAATCGTGATAGGCGTTTTTATCTACTAATGGCATCAATCCCATCCTCCAGAGAAGTAACAATCTGAATTACCAGTTTATTAGGCGCACAAATAATTGATTCCCCTTGGTTTTTAATCCAGCCCGTTCGAAAACAAACTCTTTCCGGACAAAAGTGTTTACTAGTCGGAGAGATCCGTACAGCCCCGTTATTCACCTCTAAGTCAGCTACCCCACCTGGTAATTGAAGTTGATAGGTCCGCGACTCATTTGCTTTTAAACCAAAACTTAACATGACCTGTCCATCATAAACAACACGTACCCGTCGGGCAGAAGAATGAAAGCCCCAGGTTCTCCAAGCCAATAATGATAAACTAACAACTACTAGCAAAAGTAGCAACTGCCGGTCACCCTTGGTCATTCCATCTCCTCCCTCCCTAGAAGTTATCTTGCCAGATCTGCCCAAACCTTCCACAGTGTATAAACTCCGATTCCAATAAAAAGAAAGGCCGCGCCTATTCTCATAACCAAGGGAGGTATATACCTAGTAAGTATTTCCCCAAAAGCCACTCCGATCAAAGTTACCAAAGCTAAAGCTAGCGAAGCCCCAAAAAATACCTCCCAAGAAGCTTTGGATTGTGAAACTAACGTAAATACCGCCAATTGGGTTTTATCTCCCAATTCTGCCAAGAAAATTGTACTGAATGCTAGGAAAAATATTTTCCAATTCAAAGTCTCACCCCGCTTTAAATATAATATTTCCCATTTTAAAATACATACATTATAATTTCCAAAACGAGGTAAAAATAAAAAGGGCAAATGCCCTATTAGTTTCTTGGGGTGAACGAAGGGATTCGAACCCTCGACCTCCAGGGCCACAACCTGGCGCTCTAACCAGCTGAGCTACGCCCACCATATCGCAAAAATTATAATAACATATATTTAGCTATTCGTCAATAGTATGAACAGTATTGCAGAGCTGACGCATGAAATT
>DHOO01000021.1:16387-51203 GCA_002409975.1 Firmicutes bacterium UBA5388 | reverse complement strand
TTAGGTACGCTTTTTGTAAGGATGAAAATGGGGATGCTCAGATTGGTAACATCAGCACGCTTACAGACGAGCAACAAGTTACGAGATATTTTTTCTGCAGGATAGACTAAAAAGCAAATTTATAATTTGAAAGATGTGTAACCCTTGACATTGGGTCTTTTATAATTTAAACTCAATCTTTAATAGGCTAAAGAATTGCGTAATCGAATAACCATCAAATATTCCACTAGGGATTGTCTATTCTCTATATTTAAGATTTAATCACAAAATTCAACTCGATGCTTAATACTCGTTTCTAGACAAGATAAGCTTTTATTGCGGAGTGACAAGCGACAATCTCACTTTTTGCTTACAAAGTAAATCATTTTTGTTGAGAGCAAAATGTGAGATCAATCTCACTTTTCGCAAACATTCTTTTCTATATCTTGAATGCAAAATGTGAGACCAATTTCATTTTTTGCTTACCAAATTAAGAACAAAAACGAGTTGCGAGAGTATTATCCAAATAAAGGCGGAGAGAGTTTTGAAAACACATTTATTTCACCCTCATAACGAACTTTCCAGTAAGCAGTGGGTAAAAGATTTTTCTCTCGGTTTCAAGCATGGGTTACCGATCTTTTTAGGTTATATCCCTGTAGCCTTTACCTTTGGACTAATTGCGGTTAGGGGCGGTCTGCCGGTTGGGGTTGCCCTTCTAATCTCCTTAACTAATCTCACTTCAGCAGGACAGTTTGCCGGAACTAACCTCCTAATCTCCGGCGCCACCCTTTTTGAGATCACCATAACCACCTTAGTAATAAATATCAGATATTTACTGATGTCTCTCTCCCTTTCCCAAAAGATGGCGCCCTCCATCCCCTTAACTCAGAGATGTCTCATGGCTTTTGGGATTACCGACGAAACCTTCAGCGTTGCTTCGCTGGAAAAACAGGAGATCACCTTCGCCTACATGTTAGGTTTAATTACTGGTCCTTACTGGGGATGGGGCCTCGGCACCGCGTTAGGCGGGTTAATCTGCTCTGTGCTCCCCAGCAGTTTGCAAGATTCAGTGGGTATTACTTTATATGCGATGTTTATTGCTTTGCTCATCCCGCAGGTCAAAAGAACGCAAGCTGCTTTTATTGTGGCTTTCGTCGCCATCAGTGTTAGTTCTGGTTTTACTTGGCTCCCTTATCTCAATCGAATTTCGGAAGGATGGAGCATCATCATGGCAACGGTAATTGCTTGTCTGATTGGTGCTGCTTTTTTCCCCAGAGAGGATGTTTAAGATGGTAAGAACCCTTTTAGCTGTTTGTTTTATGGCATTCGTTTCCTACTTACCACGAGTATTACCGATGGCTTTTATGCAAAAAAGAATCCAATCCCGTTTTTTACGCTCCTTCCTTTATTACGTTCCCTTTGCGGTCTTAGGAGCAATGACCTTTCCTCGCATTCTGTATTCCACGGGAAATTTCTATTCTTCCCTCCTCGGAATGAGCGTGGCGTTAATTCTTGCTTTTTTAGACAAAGGGTTAATGACTGTCACTGTTAGCGCCTTAATCTCCGTTTATCTTTTCCAACTGCTCGTGCCTTAGCTGTTATAGCCATGAGGATGTTTTTTATGCCATCTCCATGCGCTCGCGATAATCTCTTCCAATTGGGGATATTTAGGGCTCCATCCCAGTTCTGCCTTGATCCTATCGGCGGAAGCAACCAGGACTGCCGGATCTCCCGGACGCCTTGGGCTTTCTTTGATATCAATCTTGGCCCCAGTTACCCGTTGAGCAGTCTCGATTACCTGCCGATTGGAATAACCCTGACCATTGCCTAAATTGAAGATTTTCGATTCCGTCCCCTGCTTTAAAGCTTCTATCGCCAAGAGGTGGGCACGGGCTAGATCGGAAACATGAATATAATCTCGGATGCAAGTGCCATCAGGAGTTGTATAATCTGTCCCGTAAAGCTCTAAACTTTTTCTTAACCCCAGAGCGGTTTGGAGAATAATGGGGATAAGATGAGATTCGGGTTGATGATCTTCTCCAATCTCCACCTCAACATCAGCGCCAGCCGCATTAAAATAACGTAAGGAAATATATTTTAACCCATAAGCCCGGTCATAAGCTTCCAGAATACCTTCATAAGCAAGCTTGGAAAACCCATAGGGGTTCTGGGGCCGCTTGGGATGATCTTCGGTAATCGGAACTGTCTCCGGCTCCCCATAAACCGCTGCTGTCGAGGAGAAGACAAACTTCTTAACTCCACAGGCCACCATGGAATCAAGCAAACTTAAACTGTTGGCAATATTGTTCTGAAAATACTTTGCCGGCTCCCGGACCGACTCGCCCACTAAGCTAAAAGCAGAAAGGTGAACCGCAATTTCTATCTTCTCCCGGGCTAAAATCTCCCGTACTAATTGACCATCGCCCATATTACCTTCAATTAATTTGCCCGCCCGCACTGCCTGACGGTGACCTTTACTTAAATTATCGAGAATTACCGGTTCAAACCCCTGCCTGCTTAGCTCCAGTGCAACATGACTGCCAATATAGCCTGCTCCTCCAGATACTAATATTTTCATTTATAAACCTCCCCCATATAAACATCAACTTAAAAAATGCCTCTCGTAACTCGTCACTGGTCACTCGTCACTCGTGGGTTAAAGCGATACATTAAGCAAAAGGTTTTAAAATAAAATATGTTCTTAAAACACTTCGGCTCCATTAGCCGGGGAGCTTATATAAAACTCGGGTTCAATCCCAGTTTGTTTTAAATAGTTTCCTCTCACGTATTCCATAAAACGCTCCTCTTGCCTTGCGGGTAATAAATTAACTGTGCACCCGCCAAACCCTCCCCCAGTAATCCGAGCTCCTAAGACTTCGGGAACTTGACGCGCTAAATCAACTAGCAAATCAATTTCGGCGCAACTGACTTCAAAATCATCACGCAGGGAATCATGGGAGGCATTCATTAGTTGCCCAAAGCTAATCAGATCCTGGCGCCGTAGGGCTTCGATACTTTCCAAAACCCGATTATTCTCGTTGATCACATGGCGACAACAACGGTAGACCGCCGGATTCATTTCTGAATGACAGTTCTCCAGCTGTTCTAGCTTTACATCACGAAGGGCTCTAATCTGCGGAAAACGAGTTGTTAATATCTCAACTCCCTCTTCACACTGTCGACGCCTTATATTATACTCGGAATCAACCAGTGAATGCTTTACTCCGCTGTGACAGATTAAGATGGAGTATGCCCCTAAATTTAGGGGTATATGCTGGTAATCCAAAGAACGGCAATCCAAAAAGAGAGCATGCTCCTCCCGCCCCATCATCGAGACAAACTGATCCATGATCCCACATTTCGCTCCAATAAACTCATTTTCAGCAAATTGACAAAGCTTAGCTAGAACCACTGGGTCCATCGAAAAATCCGTTAATTTTTGTACTACTTTGGCCGTAGCAACCTCTAAGGCGGCAGATGATGAGAGCCCTGCCCCTAAAGGAATGTTTCCGGAAAAAGCAATCTCCATCCCCGGTAGCTTGATCCCGTTTTTATTCAAAGCCCATAGTACGGCGAGTGGATAATTACAACCCTGATATTGGGGGTTGCATGTCAGCTCTTTATTAAGAGAAACCTCAACCAGCTGATCGTAATCAACAGCATATACTCTCACGATGGAATCTTTACGTTTCCTAATTGCCATTTTAATCTCAAATTCGATCGCCATCGGAAAAACATACCCTTCATTATAATCTGTATGTTCTCCAATGAGATTAACCCGTCCTGGCGCCCGTCCGCTGATTATTTCTCCGCCAGGGCCATATATCTTTTGAAAAAGATTAAGAAGATGGTCGTTACTATTCATCGGTCTCACCCCAATTTTAAAATAGCTTCTATATTATGAGGAGTTATCGCCCTTAATTCTGCTGCTTTTTCCTCCGGTAAAGTATCATTGACAAAACTTCCAGCCCCTGCCTCGCATCCTGCCAGATATTTTAGTTTTTTAGCTGTCCGGTGCGGAGGATAAAACTCAAAGTGGAGATGGTAATCGGGATAATCCTTACCATCCGTCGGAGCCTGATGAATTACCATAATATAAGGAAAGGAAAAGTTAAAAAGTTGATCATACTTTCCTAGCAGCGCTTTAAGAACGATAGCAAGATCCTTCCGATCCTCCTTAGTAAATTCCGCTAAGGAAGATAAATGTTTTTTGGGGGCAAGATATATTTCATAAGGATAACGAGCAAAAAAGGGAATAAAAGCTACAAACCTTTCCCCCTCAACAACAAGGCGCTTCCCCTCTTTCAACTCCTCTTTGAGAATATTACAAAAAAGACAGGTTTGATGCTGATGGTAAAACTCTTGTGAGGCTGTTAACTCCTTCTTGATGATAGGCGGAATATAAGGGAAAGCGTAAATCTGCCCATGAGGGTGATGGAGGGTAACACCAACTGCTTCTCCTTTGTTCTCAAAGATAAAGACATACTTAATAAAATCTTTGGTTCCAAGTTCTTGATAACGGTCTTGCCAAACCTCGATCAGGTTTTCAATCTGGGAAAGCGGCATCTTAGTTAATGTCTGATTATGATCAGGAGAATATAAGACCACCTCACAGATTCCTTGCGCTCTCTCCACTGGTGACCAACTCATCGGCAAAACCGCCGGTTCGGGAGGTTCTTTTTGTAATGATGGGAATTTATTTTCAAAAACTACAATATTATACCTATCCCTTGGCACTTCTGTAGGAAAACCACCTGGTTTCGTCGGGCAGAACGGACAATAATCTTTAGGGGGTAGAAAAGTCCGGTCTTGTCGATGGGTGGCAGTAATTACCCACTCTCCCAAGAAAGGGTGCCAACGCAGTTCAGACACTTAATCTCACCTCATCTTCTCTTGATAACATCCTTAACTTTACCCATTAATTTTTTCTTTCTTTTCGTTCTGCTTGTTTTTTTCTCCTTCCTCAAAATCATAAAAAATTAAATATCTTCCATCATCGAGTTTTATTTCTTCTTTTTTTAGTCTTTTTACCCCTGCCAACTACACCTCTCCTTTCAACTTAAACAAGCTTTATTTTTAGTCCCTCCTTCTTTAATCTTGTAATCTCCTCCGGATCCGCTTTGATCTGTAATCAAAAGGTCTATCTGACTCAAGTCAGCTACTTTAGCCATAGAAATATTCCCCACTTTACTGGAATCACAAAGTAAAATACTTCTCCGCGCAGTTTTTATAAATAATGATTTTATCTCTGCTCCAGCTAAATTTGTATTCGAGACCCCATGAGCAGCTTCAATACCTGTAAGCTCCGATAAAAGCTAAATCAGCATTGTTCTGATTAATAATCAAGGCGCCGTAAGGATTGACCGGATCGTTCTTCAGGAAACATGCTTCAACTCCTTTCGCTTTTATTTTACGATTAGTTTCGTTTTTAGTCAATTGTTTTCTGCTAACAACTGAGGGAATTACCTAAGACACCCCTTCAATAAGAATAACAACTGGTTCTTCATAAAATCACTTTGTGATTCAAGAATAAAAAAAGGTTCCTTTTCGGAACCCCTTTTTTAACCCCATTTCCCTTTACTAATATGCCCGGCAATCTCGGCTTTAGCTGCCTGTTGAATCTCAGTAGCCGCCTGAAGCGCTTTTTTAAAAAGTGTAACACAGGGAGGATCTAATTCATCCTCAATACCTAATTCCGCCACCGCTTGAACTTGCTCTAACAGACCAAGTAATTCGATATGAAACTGATTTGTCATCCGCGCACGATCGATTAATTTCCTTTGTTCTTCAGGTAGTTCAGCAAATTTTTCTGCAGGAGCGCCACATTTTGGACAGAACTCGGGGGGAGTCTCTCCATCATGAATATACCCACAAACTATGCATTTCCATTTTTTCATCACTATCATCCTCCTTAAATATTACCTCTTGATTTATTGTTAAGAAATACTTACACTTTCTTTTTATCTTCCCCAGTTAAACTCCGATAACTTAAATTACCTGGGCAGTCTGTAATATGCGACCGCCCGCAACGCAAACAGATTTGGTCGATCAATTCCGTTTTGACTAGGGCGGCGTCAAGAAAATCAAATAACCCTCGTTTTAAAGTATCCACTTTATTAGGCTCAAGACGGTTAATTATCTCCTGTAAACGCTGAAGAGATTTCTTTCTTTGCGTCTCCAACAGTTCTAAACCTTTGGGAGTCAGTTCCAGAATGATCTGCCGCCGGTCTTCTCGAGGATACTTTCTTGATACCAAACCTTTCTTTTCTAAACGATCTATTAGTTTGGTAACTGCAGCGTTGCTAATTTGTAATCCGTCTGCCACTTCTTTGGTCAAAGAATGATCATGATAATAGATAAAACGTAAACAGTTCTCTTGAACCCCAGTTAAATCATCTTCTGACATAGACAATGGTTCATAAACTAACCTACTTAGAGTCTGAGTAAATAATTTTAAGGTTAAATCCAATAAATGTATATCCATTGCTTTTAACACGGCCTTTTATTTAATATAGTTTAATATTAGTATAACTAACCATATTTGTCAACAATTTTTTCCCCTTTTATAAACTTTTTTCTAGTTCCATTTGCTGTTTTATACTTAAGTCTAACGACACTTTTATTAGTATAAGCAGAAGCGTGCTTTGGGATATCAATATATTGTGGTCAAATCTTAAATATTTGGATTAGACACTTCCTTAATATTAAAAAAGGAGGCTACTGCCTCCTTTTTAAAACATTCTCCTTCTTCTCTGGAGTCGCCGTCTTCTTTTCCTGGAGCGGGCGTAAGGGCACTCTTCCCATTTAACTGGCGGAGTAGCATAAACAAAGGAACCAGGATAATAAGGGTATGGAGTTGGCGCCCCCGGAGGACTCGGGTATGCTACTTCTCCCCCCGGCGGACAAGGCAGCGGTCGGACAATCGGTTGGGCCGGGGGACAAGGGTATGGTCTGTCTTCTACAGGCGGACAAGGCAGGGGACCAGGCATTATGGGTAAAGGTGGCCTACTAGGCACAGATGGTTCAAGATCAGGTAAGGGCATTGTAACCGGTTCTCTTGGAGGACATGGCATTGGACCCGGCATCACCGGTGAAATCGGAAGCTGCGGTATAACCGGTTCCTCTCCAATCGGGGCAATTATTGAGACCGGCAGTGGTAAACACAGCAGTTCTCCAACTCGTAGAGAATTAGGATCGGTAATTTGAGGGTTAAGACTTAAGATTGAATCTACTGTTACTCCTAAACGTTCGGCAATCAGGTAGATTGTATCTCCAGGCGCAACCACATAAGTAAATCCGGTAGCGCAGGGGGGGGTGCCTACGATTGGAATACAAATCTTTTGTCCTGGAAAGATCAGATCAGGGTTTACTATTTCTGGGTTAGCCGCTAATAGGGCTTCTAAAGTCACCCCAAAACGTTGAGCAATTTTAAAAAGAGTATCACCTTGAACCACGATGTAAATTTCTCCTGGACAAGGTGGGAAAGTGGGAACAGGAATACAAATTAACTGTCCGGGAAATATGTTATTTGGGTTCTCAATCTGTGGATTAGCTTCGATTAACTGTTGTAAACAGATCCCAAATCTCTGTGCAATCAAAAACAAAGAGTCGCCGGCAAGGACTGTATATAACTGTCCATGTGGACAAAATGATGGGGCCGGAGGGGTATGGGCAGCTCCAACCACCATTTCATTTACTTCCGAAAACATTTTTCTCCCTCCTCAACTCGATAGAATTTTAAAGATCGAATCAAAGCTTTAGTTCCTGCGTTTTAAAAGTTAATCTGCTATAGCAGATTAACATCTTCCAATTTAGCATATTCTAAGAAAAGACTATCTGTCCCGGGCGGAAGGTACAAGTAACATGCATCTGATACTAAAATACCGTAACAGACTGCAGTCCCGCCTTAAAAGCTTATTAGTTTATGCTATAATATAGAGGTCAGCTATAATCAGATAGTCCCCACCCAGCCAGCTGGTGCACGTGAAAGGATGAAAATAAAGCCAGGCGCCTCGACAACCCAGGCGTTTTCTAAGAAGGAGGTCTATCCATGTCTAATCCACCTCCCCTCCTGATCCAAACTATTCCTGCTTGGAAGGGACGCACTATTGAATCTATTCTCCGCCGGGAGCTTCGACTTTCCCGAAAACAGGTCATCGCCTTAAAAAAAAGTAATGGTATTCTTCTGAATGGCAGTTCCGTTCGAATAAAGGAAGCGCTTTCTGGTAACGAAGAACTTGTTTTACAGATCCCGCTCACTAGCGAACAGCATTTTATACCGGAAAATATACCTTTATCCATTATTTATGAAGATCCCGACCTGATTGTCATTGACAAACCCGTTGGCATGCTTGTTCATCCTGTCCGTTTTCATACTACTGGCACTTTGGCTAATGCTTTAGCATATCATTGGCAAACAACAGGTGAAGCGGCCTCTTTTCATCCGGTTCATAGATTAGATAAGCTTACCTCTGGCTTACTTTTAGTGGCAAAAAGTTCCTGGTCCCATCAGCAGTTATCATTACAGATCAAAGAAGAACAGATGCGCCGAATCTACCTCGCCATTACCGATGGCGCCCCGCCCATGAATAACGGCATAATTTCCGTCCCTATCAAAAGAGGAGAAGTGGGGATTAAAAGAATTGTCGAAGCTGGAGGCCAAGAAGCCCTTACTCATTACCGAGTAATACAGAAAACAGAGCATGCCGCTCTGCTCCTTTTACGTTTAATTACGGGTAGAACCCATCAGATTAGAGTTCATCTTTCTCACCTTGGCTCTGCGTTATGGGGTGATCCTTTATACGGTCGTGTAGATGAAAAGCTTTCCCGTCCAGCTTTACATGCGGCAGCCATTAGATTCAAACATCCTCGAACCAATCAGAGATTAAGGTTTCGTTCTTCTCTGCCTCAAGATCTTCACGATTTAGGGCGGTTCTTAGGTCTTTTCAGAACGTAATTTTTTTGTTAAAAATAATTTAACGCTTGTAATTAAAGGAATTCTTTGTTGTAAGAAAGAAATTGCGAAGAAAGAAATGTTCAGGGTAGTAAGTAGTCATTCACGCAGCTACCACCATCACACGCGAATGTGGTGGACAGCAAAGCCGGATGAACCGACCGTAGGATTCCTAAATAGTACATATTATATTTAAGAAAGGGGTTTTCTAATTGATCCAATTTATTGCTAACACGATTCGTGGCCTGGTTGCTGATATTATAGAAAAAGCTAACTCAGGCCATCCGGGAATGCCTCTTGGCACTGCAGAACTTGCAACTGTTCTTTATTCCGAAGTTTTGAAGCACGATCCTACCACCCCAGAGTGGGCCGACCGGGACCGCTTTGTGCTCTCCGCCGGACATGGTTCAGCTCTCCTTTATGCCTTACTCCATCTAACCGGATATCAAATGCCAATGGAGGAACTAAAGCGTTTCCGGCAACTAAATTCAAAAACACCCGGTCACCCTGAGTATTGGGATGTTCCTGGAATCGAAACTACCACCGGTCCTCTTGGTCAAGGTTTAGCTAATGCTGTGGGAATGGCCATCGCTGAAAGAATGCTGGCCGCCAGGTTCAATCGCCCGGCTTATGAAATTATCGATCATTACACCTATGTAATCGCTGGAGATGGTTGCCTGATGGAAGGAGTAACTTCTGAAGCTTCTTCCCTAGCCGGTGATTTACAACTCGGAAAACTGATAGTCTTCTATGATGATAATGAGATCTCAATCGAAGGCTCAACAGACCTTGCTTTTAAAGAAGATGTCTTAAAACGATATGAAGCTTACGGTTGGCAAGTCTTATCAATTGATGGACATGAGCCTGAACAAATCCTAAAGGCTCTAGAGGATGCCAAAGCTGATACCATTAGGCCTACAATCATTGCGGCTAAAACTAAAATCGGAAAAGGTAGCGCGTTAGAAGGCAGTGCCAAGTCACATGGCGCACCCTTAGGCAAGGATAATGTGGTAGCTCTCAAAGCAGCGCTTGGTCTCCCTAACGATGATTTTTATGTTTCAGCCAAAGTCTATACCTACTTTGAAGAGAAACGGGCCCAGTGGGCAACGACCAGAAAAACATGGGAAAGCAAGTTTAAAGCTTGGTCCGAACAATACCCTGAACTAAGAGCTGACTGGGACCGAATCATGAAGAGAGAACTCCCCTCTGATCTGGAAACAACCCTTCCACAGTTTGAAGCCGGTAGCTCTTTTGCGACTCGCGATGCTGGAGGAAAAGTGTTAACCGCTTTGTCTTCAAAGCTTCCCGAACTAGTTGGCGGCTCTGCTGATCTTTCCCCCTCCACTAAAACTTATGTTCAAGGGGCTGGCGCGATTGGTAATGGCAATTTTGACGGGAAAAACTTTCACTTTGGGGTTAGAGAACATGCGATGGGTTCAATTTTAAACGGAATGTCTGTTCATGGCGGTTTTCGGGTATATGGTTCCACCTTCTTTGTTTTCTCCGATTATATGCGTCCTCCTCTTCGCCTGGCTGCCTTAATGCAGCAACCAGTGATTTATGTGTTTACCCACGATTCCTTTTATGTCGGAGAGGATGGCCCTACCCATCAACCTATAGAGCACATTGAAGCGTTACGGATTATTCCTGGCATGCAGACTATCCGTCCGGCAGATGCCAATGAAACCGCCTGGGCGTGGCTGGCTGCCCTGAAGCGGACAAATGGACCGACTGCTTTACTGTTAACCAGACATAAAGTCCCTACTCTTGCCGGTACTAACGCAGAAGGTTTCTCCCGCGGCGGCTATATTCTCAGGGAACCTGAAGGAAAGGCTGATCTGGTGTTGATTGCTACGGGGAGTGAGGTTTCCCTGGCCGTAGCCGCGGCTGATGAACTTGCTAAACAAGGTAAGAACACCCGCGTGGTCTCAATGCCTTGCCGAGAACTATTCATGGCTCAAGATCCATCCTATATTGATCAAGTTTTATGTCCTAATTTACCCAGGGTCGCAATTGAAGCCGGAATCGGAAACGGTTGGCGCCAACTAACTGGTCCCTCCGGTCTAGTCATCTCGTTAGACCGGTTCGGATTAAGCGGACCTTGTGAAGATCTCGCCGAACTTTTTGGCTTTACACCTCAAGCGGTAGTCAGCAAAATTAAAGCTTTCCTTAAATGGTAAATTTCCAAGAAAAGGAACCCTAAGTTAAAGGGCAACCCCAATAACGATGTGTTTGAAATAAGGAAAAACGGGATAGCGCCATGAATGCTATCTCGTTTTTCCTTTTTGTAACTGTTACTTTTAATAAATCAAGGGCTCTGATCCAATTTCTCCTTTTTTGCTATACACTTTGTAAGACAGTTTAATGTGGATATATGGAATGATTATAAAACTCTGCTCTACCATAAATTGAAGGTATAATGAAGTCAAATATTTATCCGAAGATGTTTTCTAAAAGGAATTGGAATATAACAGTAGAATATATATAAAAAGGGTGGCGAGAGTGGTAGAAATGGAAAAAATATCGACAAGGCATCTACAAATATCTGGTGAGAGAAGCGGCTATCTGGCATTTGCTTTATACCACGCCTTGTTTAAGGAGGATTAATTTGAAGGCGGCTTCTGTTGTCTTTAAGGAAAGGGATTTTTATAATCTTAGTCGTGGCCAATCACTGATTGCAAAAACCAGGGAATGGTTAGATTACTGTCTGGTTGAAGAGGCAGAAGTTGTAGTATTCCCCGGACTTGTTGGCTGCTTGTATGATTGTAGCGCTCGATTTTTAGATGATATCCTGAAAGTCTCTCTTTTATATAAAGACATCTACATATGTCCCGGCAGTTATTTTGAAGAACAAAATAGCTGCAAATATCATTCCTCCTGTATCGTAAAAAATGGAAGTATCTATTTACAGCAAAAGCAAATATATCTGGCAAAATGGGAGAAGGAGCAAGGTTTATCCCGAGGTGTTGAAGTTAAAAGCATCCTTGTTAATGGTATGAAGACAGCTTTGATGGTTTCAACTGATCTGTTTTATCCTCAAGTGTCAAGGCAGATTGCCTTGGACGATGTAGATTTAGTACTGGCGCCTGCCGCCATCAGAGGTGGAAAAAATGTCCGTTTACAGCTGAGCGGATTGTGGCAGAACGTTCAGCAAAATTTATTTTTTGGGGTGGAAAGTGGTTTAAAGGGAAATTTGTTTAATCATGATTTTTATAGTTATTCTGCTATCCATGGGCCTCTGGAAATGACAGCGAGGGAAAACGGTTTGTTGGCTTTTGAAAGGAAGACCGATAAAAATCAAATCATTACAGCTATGCTTGATAATGAGCAAAGAAAAGAAGCCGTAAAAAAATTCAACACCCTAGCTCAGCTTAATATAGATCTTTATAAAGATATTTTTAGGTGATGGAGATGGGAAGAGTTATTGAATGTTATTTCAACAGGAAATTGAATCCTAAACGGATCAAGAAATACCTTGAAGAGATCAATCCTAATCTTGGATACAGAGAAAGGGATCAAGATCATATTGTCGTCTCTTGTGTACAGCGTAGTATTAAGCTTGTAGGAAGAATTGAAGAGTATATTGATCTGGTGGACAGTTTTATTTCTCAGGCTGCCAAAAGAGGGAGCGGATTAATTGTTTTTCCGGAGTATAATTTCTTTGATCTCTTAGGAATTTTACCTGGTATTAGAAGTATAAACGCATATTTGAATAAAAAATTTTCACCGGCGGAAAGAAATAATTCTACAGATGGGTCAAATAAGGGTAATGCCTTTCTTCAAGAGTTTTTCTTTTCAGTTGCAAAACCCATCCAAAATGCCATTGAGATAATCATGGGTGGGTTAGCAAGAAAGTACCGAATATATGTATATACAGGTAGCTATCTCATCAGGGAAGAGGATGGCCTCTATAACGGCGGGGCGATAATCTCCCCTCAAGGAGAAATATTAGGTGTTCAAAAAAAGCTTCATCTAACAGATTTTGAAGAGGGATTAGGAATAAAAAGAGGCGACTTTTTAAATGTTTTTCAGCTGGATATAGGTAAGGTTGCCTGTCCCATTTGTATGGATGCCACCTATTTTGAGACCTTTAAGCTTGCCAGAAGTTTGGGTTGTGATCTTGTAATTTTACCTATTGCTAATAATGAGGAATATAACTTATTCCGGGCTTTACGGGGGATTTGGCCCCGAGTGCAGGAATCTTATGTTTTTGGTCTAAAGCCATCTTTGAATGGCTGGTTATGTGGGCTGCATTTCACTGGTAAAGCAGGAATATTTGCGCCTTTGGAAATAACGGATAGGAAAGATGGTATTATTTCTATGGCAAAAAAAGATGAGGGAGATTTCATGATCACTGGAAGAATCAATCTTAAGGATTTATATAGGGTTAGGCAAAATGATGAATATTATGGCGATGTAAATACAGAGTTTGAAAAGAATTATTTTATTAATACTTATAAGGGGGTTTAGTGCGGTGAGAAAGAATAAAAACTTTATAATGCTCATGTACGCCATAGGTTATCTGGGTATTTCGGTATTTACTCAAACAACGGTGAAATGGTATCAGTATTTTTATACTCCGCCGGAAGCAAATATTGCAGGGCTGCAGGTGCTTATCCCCGTGGGTTTGATCGGATTTACCATGGTAGCGGCCAGGATTATCGACGGTGTCTCTGACCCGATTGTCGCTTATTATTCTGACAAAACAAAAAGCAAAATGGGCCGACGTCTTCCTTTTGTATTATATGGTTCAGCACCGCTAACATTATGTTTTATCTTGTTATGGTTTCCCCCTGTTAACCATGAGTCGATAGCAAATTTTATCTATCTTACGGTCATATTAAGTTTATTCTTTATATTTTTTACCATTGTCGTGGCGCCCTATCTGGCCTTGATTAATGAAATATCCAAAACAAATAGTGAGCGAATAAGACTTACTATGATGCAGGGACTGACACAGATTGCAGGGGTAATGATCGCAGAAGCGGGTTCCGGAGCTCTTATCAACCTGTACGGCTTTAAGATCATGAGTATTATTTTGGGGATCATTGCTCTGGCCTCAATTATATTGACTCCCCTCTTTGTAAAGGAAGAGTTATCAGAGGAAGAGGATTTGCCCACCATCAGTCTCTTCGAATCCATAAGTTGTACCCTAAACAATAGAAACTTTGTATATTATCTTATATCCTACATTACAGTGTGGTTCGGGATAAATACCTTAACCATTACAATGCCTTATATAACTGAAGTGCTTTTGGGCGCCACTCCTGAAAGTTCCGGACTCATGATCTCAGGCGCCTTTATTGCCGCTTTATTATTTATGCCCTTTCTGCCTAAAATAACATTAAAACTAGGAAAGAAAAAGGTTCTGATGGGGACTTCCATCTTCTTTGCGCTCATTCTTTTTCTAACAGGATTTTTCGGAGTATTCTTCCCTTATCATATTGCTTTTATCATAGTAGTTCTTGCCGGTATACCTCTATCAGTAATATTTGTCATTCCAAATGCAATGATAGCTGATATAGCTGAACTTGATGGTATTATGCATTGTCAGAGAAGAGAAGGCATGTTTTTTGGCGCCCAGGGTCTGGTGATCAAGATCGTGATTGGCTTGTCTTCCTTTGTTACTCCACTACTTTTTAGGGTTTTTGGATATAGCGCCGAACGACCAATGGGAATTCGATTGGGAGGCCCTATAGCAGCAGTATGTATCATTGTAGGATTATTTTTCTTGAACAAATATTCTTTGTCGGAAACAGATTTAGAAAAAATGGGTAAAACACATGAAGTAAGTATGTGAGGGAAATACATAATTACCTTAAACATCCATGCAACCAACCTAGAAAATAGGATACCATTTCATAATAACAGTATCCCTAATTCTTTTTATTCAATTTTTGGCTTTTCTTGTTGCTCGCTCTCCAAAAAACCTGATTTTATGGGTTTTTCTAACCATTATTAGCGGAACAGCGGCTAACTATTCAGGGTTCTTTTTTATCTGCGCCCAGTTTTAATCTTCAGGTCAAAAGAGGTAGTTTGTTTTTTTATTTTTCCTATTTTCTCCCCTCATACGGTATTCCACTGGCGGCTGGCGCCACAGAGCGGCCTACTAACCCCAAGATTAATAAGATCGTTAAAACGTACGGTAGCATATGAAGGAAGTGTTTGGGGATATTCATCCCCAGCAGTTGAAACTGGCCTTCCATCGCTTCGGCAAAGCCAAAAAGAATACACGCCAAAAAAGCGCCTTTAGGATTCCATTTTCCCGCAATCGTAGCCGCCAAAGCAATAAACCCTTTACCAGCGCTCATATACTCCCGAAAAAGGTCCATCTGCCCGAGGGAGAGGTAGACACCACCTAATCCTCCTAAAAACCCACTAACAACCACTGAGCCATATCTGATCTTCCGGACGCTAATCCCTACTGTCTCTGCTGCCTCCGGGTTTTCTCCTACTGCCCTGAGACGCAACCCATACGTGGTTTTAAAAAGAAAATAGCTGGAAAGAAACACCAAACCAACGGCAAGATAGACTAGAGGATTCAGCTTTCCTATTGCCTCCCCAAGAAAGGGAATCTCTTTTAAGAACGGGATCTGCCAATCCTTAACCTTAGGAACCGAACTTGATTGTCCGGTAGTATGAAAGACCTTTTGTAATAAAAAGGCTGTTGCTGATGTGGCCAAGAGATTAATCGCCACTCCACTCACTACCTGATTTGCTTTCAGATCTACAGATAGAAAAGCATGAATTAGCGCTATTAATCCTCCAACTAAAACGCCTAGAAACACGCCAAACCAAGGATTATGAGTAAAATAAGAACCTAACATTCCAAAAAATGCCCCAAAAAGCATAATTCCCTCCAGTCCAATATTGACCACTCCTGATCTTTCAGAAAAAACTCCACCCAATGAGGCAAAAATTAAGGGAGTGGCAGCTCGGAAAGTAGAAGCAATAACAAAGGCGATGATATTAATAGCAAATGCCAATTCCATTACTTTGCCACCTCCTGACCAGCGCTACCCCGTCTCACATTGATCTCTTCACCAAGAGGCTGTTCCAATTTCTTCCTTAATAAGTAATCCGCTGAGATAAAGAAGACAATCACCGCCTGCATAATACCGATTAAGTCTTTGGGAATCCCTGCCACACTCTGCATTTGTAAAGCCCCACAGTTTAAAGAGCCAAACAGAAAAGCGCTTAAGATGATCCCAGCCGGATGGTTGTTCCCTAACAAAGAAACAGCGATACCGTCAAAACCATACCCGGTAAAAGCAAAGAGATCATTAAAACGGTATTGTATCCCTTGAACCTGAAGCGCGCCGGCCAGTCCCGCCAAACCTCCGCTTAAGGCCATGGCCAGAACAATGTTTTTGGTAACATTGATCCCAGCATAACGCGCCGCTTCCTGATTTAGCCCAACTGCTCTTATTTCAAAACCCCATTTTGTTTTCCATAGAAAAATATAGACCATCACTAGACAGATAATGGCGACAAAAAAACCGGTGTTGGCTCTTGAAGGCGGAAGTAACCTCGTAAGTTTAGCAGAGGCATTAATAACTCGCGTAGCTGGCAAGTATCCCGGTGGCGCCAGCAGAATGTAATTAACAAGATAGCCGGTAAAATGCAAAGCAATATAGTTCATCATAATCGTTAAAATTACTTCATGGGCCCCATATTTTGCTTTAAAAACTCCTGGCACGACCCCCCATAAGCAACCTGAGAGGATCCCAGCGCCCATGGTCAAGGGTATATGGAGCCAAGCCGGTAATCCGGTAAAAATCGATCCGACCCAAGCCGCTCCCATCATCCCCATGATATATTGTCCTTCAGCCCCAATATTAAAGAGACCGCAGCGAAAAGATAGAGCGATACTAAGCCCGGTAAGGAGAAGAGGAGTAGTATAGACCAAAGTCTCACCAAAATTGGTAGCGCTGCCTAAAGCGCCTTGAAACAAGTGCCGAAAAGCAATATACGGATTCTCCCCCAGCCAAGCGATAAGCAAACCCCCGGCAAAAAGAGAGATAAAAAGGGCCACTAGTGGGAAGAATAATTTCTGGCCATAATCTTTGAATAGATCCTTTTTTAAATCTTCACCCATCATTAACTGCCTCCCTTTCCGCCAACAGACCACCAGTCATCATCAGCCCAAGTTTTTCCTCAGTTGCTTCTTCCCGCGCAAGATTACCAACAATTTCTCCTTCATAAATAACCACAATCCGATCGGCTAAACTTAAAATCTCATCCAACTCTAAGGAGAACAGAAGAATCGCCTTGCCTAAATCTCTTGCGCTGATTAGCTGCTTATGAACAAATTCAATCGCTCCAACATCAAGCCCTCTCGTTGGCTGAGCGACAATTAATAGTTGGGGGTCTCTTCTAATTTCCCGAGCAATTATTACTTTTTGTTGATTCCCACCAGAAAGCGAAGACGCCTTTATTCCTGGTCCCGGTGTTCTAATATCAAACTCTTCTATTAAATTCTCAGCATACGTCAGGCTCTGCTCTTTTCGGAGAAACCCCGCCCGACAAAATTGAGGTGTGCGGTACAGTTCAAGAAGGAGATTTTCTTGGATTGAGAAATCAAGAACTAGACCTCTTTTTTGTCGATCCTCCGGAATATGACCGACTCCTTTTTCTAAGATCCGTCGAGGATTCGCATAATTAATTTCTTGACCTTCAAGTAAGATCTGACCACCAGCCACTGGACGCAGACCGGTTAACGCTTCAATCAACTCACTCTGACCGTTACCATCAACCCCAGCTACAGCTAAAATTTCCCCGGCTCGCACCTGAAGATTAACCCTTTTAACAGCGGGTAATCTCCGGTTATCCACAACCTTTAGATTCTTAGTTTGTAAGATTACCTTTCCTGGACGGCAGGGGCCTTTTTTCATCTCCAAAAATACTTTTCTGCCCACCATCATCTCGGCCAAAGTCTGGATATCTGTTTCGGAACTATTAACCGAATCTACAACCCTACCTCCCCGAATAACGGTAATCCGATCGGCAAACTTCATCACTTCTTTAAGTTTATGGGTGATAAAGACTACTCCCTTACCGCCAGCCGCCAATTCTCTTATTATTTCACCTAAATCTTCAGCTTCTTGAGGAGTTAATACCGAGGTAGGCTCATCTAAGATCAAAACCTCAGCTTCTCGGTAAAGAGCTTTTAAGATCTCTACCCTTTGTTGCATCCCAACAGTTACATTTTCAATTTTTGTGTCCAACTCTACTTTGAGACCTAACTGCTGGGAGAGGCTGTTGATCTTTTTCACAGCTTTTGCTTGATCCAGTCGGCCAAGGGATTTACGTGGTTCCGCCCCCAGAATAATATTCTCCAGGACCGTAAAGGGAGGGATTAACATAAAGTGTTGATGGACCATCCCGATACCTTGCCTAATCGCCTCCTCTGGAGAATTAATCTCGACCTTTTCCCCTTTTAATCTGATCTCGCCCCCATCCGGTTTGTATAACCCAAACAAGATCTTCATCAGAGTGGTCTTCCCAGCTCCGTTCTCCCCCAGTAAAGCATGGACTTCACCGCGACGTAAATTGAAATTAATATCCTTATTAGCTTGTACTCCTGGAAAACTTTTACTGATACCCTGCATCTCCAGTAGAAATTCGGATGTCAAGTAATACTTCACCTCCTACAAAGAAAATACTTTCGTTGCTCGATACTCGTCGCTCGTGTTGAATGACAGCCTTTGCCAGTCCCAGATGAAGCTTTGATTTTCATCATTTCATGTGCGCGGGCGGTAGCCAGCGTGAGCGACTACCTTAAAAAAGTGCCGGTTGATTAAACCGGCACTCGTTACTTTACCGTTTAGTTTACATCTTTAGGGTTAGTAGGAACTACAAACTCACCGGCAACAATCTTTGTTTTGAACTCCTCAACCTTAGCTAAAGCTTCGGCTGATGCAGTTTCTTCCGCCGCTTCACAAACTCCAACGCCATCTTCAGCTAAACCTAATTCCGTTACTCCACCAGTAAAATCGCCGTTCAACGCTTCAATGGTCGCTTTATGTACACCCACATCTACCCTTTTCATCATACAAGCTAGAACATAGTTTTCCTCACCGACCTGTCCCTCAGCATGTTGACACTTATCGACCCCAATAGCCCAATAGCCAGCGCCCTTCTCTTTAGCAGCTCCAATCACACCCAAACCCGTGGCTCCAGCCGCATGGTAAACAATATCGGCGCCGATATTAAACTGTGAAGCCGCCAGTTCCTTACCTTTAGCGGGATCGTCAAATGCCCCCGCATAAGCCGTGTAAATTTTTGCATTCGGATTAGCAGCTTTTACCCCGGCAAGGTATCCTGCTTCAAACTTTTGAATCAAGGGGAACTCCATCCCACCAACAAATCCCACTTTCTGAGATTTACTGTCAATGCCGGCGACCACTCCCACCAAGAAAGAACCCTCTTCTTCTTTAAAGACTACCGAATGGACATTATCTTGTTCAACCACAGCATCAATGATTCCAAATTTCTGCTCCGGGTACATTTCAGCCACTTCAGCTAAAGCATCGGTCATCAAAAACCCAATCGCCCAGATCATATCGTATTTCTGATCCGCTAAACTCTTCAGGTTTGGAACATAATCCTCCATCTTTGAGGATTCTACTACTTTGATTTCAGCGCCAATCTCAGCTTCCACCATTTTTAAGCCATCATAAGCAGCATCGTTAAAGGACTTGTCGCCAAGACCACCAACGTCCGTTACCATAGCAACTTTTAAGCCGGCAGAAGTTAAAATTTCCTCAGTCTCTTTAGGTCCGCGAAAGATAAAAAATCCGGCGCCCACCACAACTACAACCAAAAGAACAGCCACAACGATCATTGCTGATTTATTTTTCGCCATTATCGATCCACCCCTTTTAAAAATATTTTTCGTTTAATATTTCGCTTTTTATGACGTATTTCCTCTTTATTAATATTTATTCTCATCCTACTCTACTCCATTTAAAGAAGGAGCATTTTTTAACTTCAATAGTCAAGGTTTTTCTCTTTATTTTACTGTTCCATAAACTACTGGTAAAATAGGTATATTATACATTATGAGTGTAGATTTATTATTTTACCTTTTGTTCGACTACTTTTAACAGGAGGAAAGAATGATTAACGCGAAATTACAAAAATAGATTATATGAATTAGTCACCCACCCCAGCTTTGCGGGGGCACATTAAAGAATGAAAATAGAGATGTTCGCCTATCGACATACTTTCATTCGAATGACAAGCGGTGAATTGTATTTGCCAGATTGAAAAAGTTTGAAAGAATGAGAGGATAAGAAAATGAAGAAAACTTCGCTTGCTGAATTATTCCTAACTTTTTTTAAAATCGGAGCTTTTACTTTCGGTGGTGGTTATGCTATGCTTCCTTTAATCCAAAGAGAAGTAGTTAATGTTAAAAAATGGCTTTCAGAGGACGAGTTCGGTGATGTGCTGGCTGTCACTCAATCGGCTCCCGGGGCCTTAGCCGTTAACTCCTCAGTTTTTATTGGCTATAACTTAGCTGGCCTTCCCGGAGCTACTGTTGCCGTCCTTGGTTCCGTTTTGCCGTCTTTTTTCATCATCCTAGTAGTAGCCACTTTCTTTACCCAGTTTTCTTCCCAGCCTATAGTTCAACGTATGTTTTATGGGATCAGACCTGCTGTTGTAGCTCTAATTGCTTATGCTGTTCTCAAGCTAGGAAAAAATATATTAGTAACCAGTCTCGGGTACTTCATAGCCCTAGCTGTACTTCTACTCCATCTGCTATTTGGAATTAGTCCTATCCAAAATATTTTTCTAGCAGCTATAGCGGGAGTTGTCCACCACCATTTAACGGAACACAGAAAAATTAGAAGTGAGGAAATCATCACTAATAAAAAAAAGCAAGAAGAAAATCATAAATAGACTTAAGGAACCGAAACATTATGTTTTTTATCAGCCTTACCCATGGGAACGGCCACAGACCGTCAGGCCTGTATCAAACATAAACTAACATAAAAGTTCTATGGCCAGAAAGGAGATAAATATGTCCATCTTAGCCAAACTTTTCTTTTCTTTTTTTAAAATAGGCGCCTTTACCTTTGGTGGAGGTTATGCCATGATCCCTCTCATGCAAACAGAGATCATTAATACCCATCACTGGTTAACCCATAATGAATTTATGGAAATAATCGCTATTGCCGAGATGACTCCGGGACCAGTTGCTATTAACTCCGCTACCTTCATTGGCTTCCGCACCGCCGGAGTCTTGGGGTCAGCTGTTGCCACTTTAGGAGTAATCTTACCCTCTGTTATTACCGTCTTAATAATCGCCCATTTGTTTAAAAAATTTAAAAACTCCTCCTGGACTAAAATCTTATTTTCAGGGATAAAACCAGCTATTATCGGATTAATTCTGATTGCGCTTTTTAGTCTGGGCCATACTACCTTAACCGATTATAAAGCAATCATTATTTTCCTCTCTACCTTTTTATTGCTAGTCAAGGGTAAATTTCATCCAATCTCCGTTATTGGTTTTTCCGCCCTTTTGGGGTTGCTCTTTTACTAAAACTGAAATCCCCTCTCACGAGGGGATCTATAAAAAAGGAGGTGATATATAAAAAAACGATCTTTTATATAATTTGTTCCCGAGTTGGTTAAATACAAGCTTAAGGTAATGATACAATTCCCGTACTACGAAAAAAGCGCCTTCCGGCGCTTAAACCTTAAGTCTGATTGAATCAGACTTAAGGTGTTTTTCGAGGGTAAACCCCCATCCCACATCATCAGCGAGTATAACGCCCTCGCTTACTAGGCTGTAGTAGGTTATGTGGTCAAACCCCACTTCTATATATGAAAAAAGGAGGAAAATGAAAAAGGTTGTTGTATGCTTATATTATAGCAGGCGGCAGTTAACTCCATTTTGCGGGAAAGAAAATAAAGCGTAAAAAACTACCCCGGAAATTTCCGGGGTAGAACTTAGCCTTTTATATCATCGATTATTGCTTTAACTGCCTGTTCAAGGTCGTTAAATTTCAATTCTTTATAGAACTCCTCCAATTCCGCTTCCGGGAACATCTCCTTAAGCTTAGAGACAACTTCCGAAATTGAAAGCGAGGTACCTTGCTCTTCGAGTATATCTCCGATAGTAGAACTTATATTGTGATTCATTACCAGTCCGTCTCCTTTCCTAGCGTTTGTATCGATAAAGCTTAAAAACTTATAGCATTTTATAAAAAACAAAGTTATTTTCAGCTAATAATGACCTAAATCGTTTGCTATGGATAGTTATTGTTTACTATATATCAGTTCGACATCTATTAGAAATATTCCTACCACAAATCGATAATTTCCTTAATTTTACCTTAAAAATACAGAGTGTAAGGAATTGCATAATTGATTGGTTTAAAAATTCATCCATAAAATATATTCTCTATATTTTAGATTAAATCACCATATATTCTGCTCTCCCTAATGTTATAATAGTATTAAACGAGAAGGTAGTCAATGTCCACCTGCAACTCCGATTAAACTTTACCCTTCTTTTAATTTATTCACAGGTAAATAGATGTTTAATCTGCCTTGCGAGCTAACCACTGGACTGATGGATAAGATACTCCACAAGCCCTTGAGAATTAGAACGTTTATAGCAGATATAATACCGATTCCGAAAGCCAGGAGTAATCAAAAGGAATATTTAAAGAAATACGGAGGTGATGAGGAAGGTGGAGACTGATAGGTTTCAGGTGGTTGTAGATCATCTAGTTAGAATGACTCAAGAAATAACTGAGATTAAATCTAATCAACAGCATTTTTCTGAAAGACTTACGCGAATTGAAAACGACCACGGAGAAAAACTTCGTGCTCTTACTGAAGGTCTCGACAAAACCAATCAGACTATTACTAGAATCGAAAACGACCACGGAGAAAAACTTCGTGCTCTTTTCGATGCGCGAGAGGTACAGCTTGAAGTAAATGATCGTATTTTAAGCACATTATCCAGAATCGAAGAGAAACTCGACAACCTCTCTATTGTAGTTTCCCATCATGATCGTTTGCTGACAAAAGGCTTATAAGCATTTATTTTGAGGTGAAATAAATAAGGAATGAAAAGTTTCAGGAGTGTTCGCGCTCTGTCTGTGACCACTGGCATACAGAGAAATATCATGTAACATAATGTCCATATTACTATGCTCCTTTCTTCGACTACCGGAATATCCCCTCATCAGTGTTGGCATCCGTCTCGTATCGTTTTGCCTCAACTTCTTTTGAGGTTTGTTTTTCACATATTGTTCCGCAAGGAATATTTCTCTATCCGCTATTTGCCTGGAAAGGCGAGTTAATGCAAATAAGCACGACATCTCTTCAAAATACCACGCTCCTTTAAATACGCTAATCGCCAATGATGCGTTTGCCGGTATTACACGGTTCCTTTTTAAAATCCATCCCGTTGCTTTGTCCCTCGTCATAGCATTGGTAGGTTCCTCCGCATCGCAGGCATCGTGTCTCGATATCATACTGTTTTGGGTAATTGCGGCTCATTAGTTTATGCGCGCCAATACTCTGGGCCTTTTCATAGCAGGCTATGCAGACCGCAACAGCGATGCCTCTCATTCTGTTTTCTTCGTTTAACGGTACTGCGCAGTATGTACATTGAGGGGTAACATCCACGCCGCATTTTATACAAACGGCACCTTTCACCTCATGACCTTCGTCGCGCCATTTCCCGCAACGCTTACAAACGCACCCATCCCAATTATGCCCTTCATCGCGGTGTTTTCCACAGACGCGACATATACAGCCATTCCATTCGTGCCCCTTATCGCGATATTTTCCGCAGACACGGCATTTACAGCCGTTCCAATCATGTTCATCGTCTCGATGCGCGCCACAGCGGTCGCATTTACAGCCGTTCCACTTATGGCCAAATATATTGCATGTAAGCCCCATAATGCCCTCCTTCTTACTTTGCGCACCGTTGCCTTAATATTCGGGCCTTCCAATTTTACAGCAGCAGCCCATGTTTCCTTTCATCGGAACTTGATTTTGCATCCCTCATCTTGTGATTCGATTAAGTCACAAACGACAACTCTGCTACCGCATATTTCGCAAGCCATATTTCCGTTTTCATTTTTCTATCATAGGCGAGAACAAATAACGGGTAATTTCCGCGCTGCGCCATTCCTATTCCGTTTCGCTGTGAACATATGGGCGCAGAACACGGATGTATGCATCCTCCGTCATGTATATGGGGTTAATATTGTCCTTCGCCACATTAAATGAGCCGGGAGTAAGAGGGCTCTTTGCCGCGCGTTGGTATAATTGACAAATACGTCCTCGAAGGGATGCTCAACATGTATCCGCATCGGCATCGACTAAATGCCGAGACGCCGTGAGATTATTGGTTGACCTCGGCCCCGGAAAGCATGCCATTATTGGTAAATACCCCTTCGTTTTCCACAAAGATATTAGTGTTGTTAAGCACGACCGCGCTTTTGTTGTTGATAAAAGATCCGCCTTCGATCCGGAAGAAAAAACCGTCCACGACCACCGTTGCGCTGTTATTAAACGTGCCGCCAATTACAAAAGCAACGCCGCCGTGCGTATTGACCCTTCCAGATTCAAGGTAAACGAAGCCTTTGTTTTCGAACGAGCCGTCAAAAACACGGAGCTGGCCGCCTACCGGGCCGCGGTCCTCCTCATCTCCGATGACGGACGCACACAGCCTCAACCTCCCGTTGTTGATGATCTTTCCGCCCTTCTGAACGGCCATCACAGAGTAGTTGATGAAATCGGCGGTGTAGGAATCTGCGCCCATCACATTGATGATGCCGTTGTTGATAAGGGTACCCTCGATGTAGAAATCATTCCCGCGGTTTACCGTTATGATGACTCCTGCCGGTATGGTAAACTCACCCGTAACAACCACGGGAGTACCTATAGAATCAATGGATATGGTTTTTACCGTTTTGTCCGCCAAAACTGCCTTAAGCGCCGCGGTGGAAGAAACGGATACTGCTTCCGGCGTGGAGGCAGACGCTTGAGAAACCGTCGGATCGAAAGCAGGCTCGGTTTTGTTGTCCACCTGTTGTTGCGCATAAACTGTCGACAGGGCCAGTAACATCATTACAAGTACTATGGATAGGTATTTTTTCATTGGGCACTTCTCCTTTTCATTTTTAAGAAACCAAACATCTGTATAGAATCTAATTATAAACGTTGGAGAGGGAAAATAGGTGAGCTGTTTGCTCACATCCCAGCTTGTGGGTGAAAATACCGACCGAAACGACCGGTATTTTTCCAAAATTAATTTAGCGGTATGATATTATGAATTTCGCGCCGCCTTCAATGGCTTGGGCCGCCTGCCGCAGATCCTCGCCTAGTATAACATTATCAAGATGCGTCAATGAAAGCAGCGGCGTGAGGTCACCGTCTATGATACCTGACACTTCAAAAGATTTAAGCTGTGTCAGCTTATCAATCCCGGTCAGGGTGTCAATCGTCGTTTCATAAAGATTCAGGTTCTGTAGATTCTTTAATCCATAAAACGCTTCGAGAGAGCAAATTGGCAGTTTACCCGCGTCCAACTCGTAGAGCATGGGACAGATAAACAGTGGCGATAAATTCGTGACATGGGTGTCAAAGAGAGTGACCCGCTTTAAAAACTTCAGCTGGCCTAAAGGTGAAATATCCGTAATTAGGTTGTTCTTTAAATCCACCACCTCAAGATTTTGCAGAGCCGCAAGCGGTGAAACATCCGCTATCTTCTGCATGGAAATGAAGATTTGCTTTATATTCGGCATTTTTGGAAGATCGACAAGCGAGCGGATCGACCCTTCCTTCATTTGGTTACTTTCCAAAAGGCGGTTTGCCTCGGTATGCAGATCTTCTTCATTTTTGGCAATCAGAGAGTCTCCGAAAATATACAGCCCTGCGACGGATAACAAATCGTCCTCCGTGATGGTTTCACCCGCTGTTTTGCCAAGCTGGAGCCGGACAGCCTGTTCAACCAAGGGCTCTTCGAAGGTGACACCGGCATTCGATTCCAGGACCACCGCCAGAAATTCGGTGTAACGCCCGATGACAAAACCCGCGCAAAGAAATAACAGACATGACAGTATAACTGCTGCCCATCGCCACACAGCTTTTTTCCGTTTACCGGCGGAATGGATCAGCGCGGCTTTCAATTTTTTCGTCGACGCAAATCTGTTCTCCGGTGAAAAAGCCGTACATTTTTTATATACGCTCGCCAACTGGTCGTGACCTACTTTGCTAGCAACCGCTTTCGTGTCCGTCTCACCGGTAAGTAGCCAACCCAACACCACTCCTATGGAATAAATATCTGTGCGGCAATCTGTTTGTGAAAAACCATACTGCTCCGGCGGGGCATATCCTCTCGTCCCGATGAATTGCGTATCGGTCTTTGTATCGGGATGGTAGACGCGGGAAATGTCGAAGTCAATCAGGCTGATTGTTCCGTTCGGTTTTGCAATGATATTTTGCGGCTTGATGTCCCTGTGGATAACGGGCTGTTCCTGTTCGTGGAGGTAGATAAGAATATCGCAAAGCTGAACGCAGATGTCTACAATGTCCTTCTTGGTCAGATTGTGTTCGGTTATATATTGATCGAGCGGTTTTCCCACGACATATTCGCGTACAATACAGATCACCTTATCGTTTTGAAATTCGTCTTCAAAGGCAGGTAACCCGCTGTGGTTTAGCGACTTCAGGATGCTGCTCTCTTGTACGGTCGAGTAGAGATTTTTGTCGTAGCATTTTGCCACATAAAGCCGTCCGTTGCTCTTTTGCTGAACTAAAAAAGTTTCTGTACCATGGCTGCCCGCAAAGCGTTCCATCTGATCATATTTCTCCAGAAATCCTGCGGGATACGCCGAATCATCAAAGGTATTTTGAATATCGACGACAGCCGCTTTGATATCCTTCATTTCATTTCACCGCCACCTAGCAAAGGCAATCCCAATTCGTATAAAACTAGTTGCGTTTCCACTATCGTAAAATGGTTATGCAAACAATATATAATCGCTGCGTCCCGCTTTACCCTTGGATATAGGGCGCTCATTCTGGCGTATTTCAAAAGTTCTTGCGCTGTGTCAACATCAGCCTCGAACCCGAAAGCAAGTTGCAGAACCGTATCACGCGACGGATTTCTTGACCCCCTGAAAATTTGATGTCCAAAAGAGCGTTCAATGTTTGCCCGCTTGATAATGCGCTCCGGCACTTCGCCCTGTTTTTTACAGAATTCCGTTATGTATTCGCTAAAGGACTGAAACTTCATTTCTTCTGCGTTTTTTTTTATAAACTGCTCCAAATTTGACGCTTTGAACAAGAGACTAAAGAAAGTGCTTGTACTGATTCGAGGGGGGTATTCATCCATATCATTCTCCTTCTTTCTTGTTATGCCTCATTATCAAGCATTCCCAGCATGCTTTTTATAAGTACATTATATACAGTTATCCAAAATATTTTCAAGAGTTTAAGGTCATTTACTCTTTTTCATTTGCTATTTGTTCCATCACATATTTTACATCTTGCGGGTCCAATAGAAGCCTTTTGCTGATGGGCAAAAAAGAAAAAAGACTAACGAAGCAGTCTTTGAGCATTTAGACTTGCGCTTCAGGAAACGGATACAGGGTAATGCTTAGATCGGATACCGAAAAGTAAACAGCGACAGCGCCGCGCTGTACATGACAACCGAATACACACTTAACCGCTCCGCAAAGCCGAAATATCCAAGCGGCACAACGCCCGTTGCGATGGAGCCGAGCGTCATGATCCCCAAAACAGCGAGCGTAAAAATGCCTAATTGTTTATGTACTTTGCTTTTAAAACAGCCGACCGCTATCAAAATCATTGAAGCAATGGACAGCAACACCACAAAAGCGGTTACAACCATATGCATTACATCTTGGAAAGTTCCGGCGTAACCACTGCCGGATAAGGGGAACAGTGTGTAACCTACGGCAGAAGTCCATTCCATAATAGCAAACAAGTAAATTCCGAGGCGGAAAACTTTATTTACCCTTCCCTGATAAAACACACAGAGCAAAGTGCAAGCTGCGACGGTAAAAAAGGCGTAGACCGTCGAGCAAGCCGATGCTATTTCCCTTGAGGGCGCTGTAGCGGCGGTAAGGTCACTTACCGCCTGCGCCAAAGGATGATAACCCGGATAGTTTATTTCACCTAAGATTACATGGAGAAAGTAAAAGATTGTTCCCACCACACCCATCAGTGCCAGCCATTGAACGCGATTTTTATTCATCTTCATATTCCTATCCCTATCCTTCCGATGTCCTGTAACATAGTGGTTATTGTATTTCACAATATCTTAAGGCAGCAGACCATTGTGTTGTTGCGATAATGGGCAATTCGGCAATTACCTTATAGCAAGATTGGATATTATAAACAAATATAATTACCACAAGCATTATCAAAAAAGTTCTGATCATGCACCTGTCTTATAGTAAGAGAAACAGATACCCCGTTCCAACCATCAGCACATTACTGATGCTGTGCATGAACATCGGATACACAATGCTGTGACTATCTTGGTATGCTTTGCCCTGGATAGTGTCTAACACAAAAGCATAGAATAACTGGAAGTAATTCGCTTCAAAGGTAAACGGGAATAAAGACCATTTCATATGGGCAATTGCAAACAAGAAAGAGGCAATGATTGTTTATAATGTAATGCCCCACTTTACTTTTACGCTCTTCCCCAATACATGCACGAGCATTGTAATGGGGAGCGCTCGATAGAGAATCTCTTCGGCAGGCCCGCTTAAGAGCAATTGAAAGCCCCGCGTACCAAGAATATTGTTTTTGTTTAATGGGAAATCGTATACTGGCAGCATGTTATAGATCAGCATAAGTATATGGCAAACAAACGTAACTCTTTTCTGATCAAAGGACAGATAAACTTTGATTCCAAGCCGGTAAACCTTTTTATCGTGGCTACTCAGCTTATTTAGCCCATAAACGAACTTTGTATAAAAATCTATGCTATTATCTATCTTTAGCTGCGCTGCCTGCCTTTTTAGCAGATCAAAATAATCCTTTTTAATAATTTCAACGAACAATTCCTTTTTGTTTTTATAATAATAATAAATCATTGGTAAAGAACAGTTAACGTCTTTTGCTATATTACGGATAGTACCATTATTATTAAAATGATCTACCGCTACTTCTTTAATTCTTTACCTTAGATCTTTTTCCAGCATATATATGTTCCCCTTTACCTAACGTTCGTTAGTATTATATAATTTGGTATTTAATAAATGCAATTGGTTTTTAGAAATATTTTTGTAAAAATTATTTTATACTTTGCCCGCTCAACTCTCCGCTGCTTTTCGGCCTTTTGCGAACGGCGATCAAAAATTTGGTTAATGAAATACTTTCCGTTGTATCTTAATTTAATTCAATTTAATTCAGTTTAGCTTAAAATAAGAGTATTTAATCCAGTTTATCGCTTAGTATATCGTTAATTATGTTTAGTCCCTTTGTGGAAATATGCAAAAAGCCGCCTCCGCCAATTCCCCCTGTATATCCGAAAAGCCTTTCTTCCTAGCCACCCCTAAGGGTAAAACATCTACCCGGAAATCATCGAAAATCTGAACGCACTCGGCTATAAAACCAAACTGGGCCATCCATTCGTCCAAACATCAATCTATGAAGCCCTTTCAACGAAAAATATACCGGCACTTATATCTTCAACCGTGCTGTAAGAAAACAAAAAGATAAAAGAAATAATCAACGCAGCAAGGACGAAAGTAAGATCATTAAAATCCCAGATGCTTTCCTGGCCATTATTGACAAGAAAACCTTCGAGAAAGTGAAAAGGAAGATGACAATAAGAAAACAAGGCCCCTCGGCAGCCAAGGCCAAGGAAATTTTCGGCCTTGTTTATGGTGGAGAATGTGATGGGGTTAAGGAATTAAAAGAACTAAACCAAGCCCAGGAAGAATTATCTTCTATCGAAGGTAACCTTAGCTGACCATGATTAAGGGTATTTATTATTTATAATAAGATAAGCAGGCCATCGAATCCCGAGACCTGCCTGCTTGTAAAGCTATTATACGTACGTTGATAGAGTTATAGTTTATGAAGACAATATAGAAGTAATCTTAAAAATTGTGGATTTAGATGGTGGAGGCGGGGGGAATTGAACCCCCGTCCGAAAAGATGACCACAGGAGTCTCTCCGGGTGCAGACCGTAATTTAGTTTTGGCCACTACTCCGTCTACGGACAAACTGAGTATAGGCGATCTCGATCATCTTAGCACTAATCTCCGAGAATTGACTAGTGAGCGTCCTGGTTTAAGTGACGCCCGCACTAGACTCCCAGGTTAAGTCTAGATTGGACGGCTACCGTTAAATTAAGCGGCAGCTAAAGTTAAATTATCATTGGCACTTAATGTGCTTGCTGCAGTTTAACGAGGCCACAGCACCTCGACCCGCTACCCCTATCATCATACTCCCCGTCGAAACCAGTCGCCCCCGTATAATAAAGACTAGTTTACAATAATATTATACTCTAAACTAACCTTTTTGACAAACAATAATTTTTCTTAAGAACACTATCCATTAAATTTAGACTCCCAATTAAACCAACTGTTTTCTTGTCCTCTTACTCTCTTCCTTTCAACGCCCGGGCCATTTCACGCTCAGCATCTTTTTTGGCTAGATCCTCTCTTTTATCATACATCTTTTTGCCTCTGGCTAGAGCAAGCTCGACTTTGACCCGATTCTTTTGATCAAAGTACATAGAAAGCGGTACAAGAGTAAAACCCTTTTCCTTTGTCTTCCCGATCAACCGCCGAATCTCTTCTTTATGCAATAAAAGTTTTCGGGGTCGTAAAGGATCATGGTTAAATCGGTTCCCATAATCATAGGGACTTATATGACAATTATACAGAATAATCTCTATCCCTTTAATCTGGGCATAACTATCATTTAAATTACCCTTACCCCGACGCAAGGATTTAACCTCCGTTCCAGTTAACACCACCCCTGCCTCCATGCTCTCCTCAATATAATACTCGTGCCTGGCGCGACGGTTAGTGGCAATATTCTTTGTCTCCACGACGTTACCATCTCCTCTAAAGGTACTAGTTATTATATCCAGATTTGAGGTTGATGTCAAGAAACAGTAGTAGATAGGGCTAATTACGTTGTTCCCAGAGTTCAACTATTCTAATTTAAAGAAATTCCTTCGATGCTTGTCGACTCACCTGGCTCTGATTTCCATTAAGCGGTAGCCGGCGTGAGCGACTACCACAATATATTGATAGCCTTTCCCCAAACACACACAATATATTGTGGCGTGACCTCAAATTAAGGTAACAACGCAATTAGCTTAGATAGTAATTTATTTTCCGATTAAATCTAAGGTGTCTCTAACAATCACTAACTCCTCATTAGTGGGAATCAACATAACTGTTACTTTTGATTCAGGATGACTAAGAATGGCGTCCTGACCACGGAGATTTTTATTTTTAGCGTAATTCATCTTTACTCCTAAAAACTCAAGCTCATGACAGATATCTTCCCGAGTTAACCAATCATTCTCTCCAATTCCAGCGGTAAAAGCTAAGACATCTAGACCTTTTAAAGCGACAAAATAGGCGCCAATATATTTAGTAATCCGATAGATAAACAGCTGGTAAGCCTCTTGCGCTCGACTATTACCTGCTTTTCTCTCCCTTTGTATATCCCGCATATCTGAATAGCCGGTCATTCCTAAGAAACCACTTTTTTTATTCAGATAATCATCGGCCTCCTCAGGAGTAAGCTTTAATTTTGCGCCAATAAACGGAACGATTGCCGGATCAAGATCCCCAGACCTCGTCCCCATTACCATACCCTCTAAGGGAGTTAACCCCATCGAAGTATCTACCACTTTCCCTCCATCAATTGCCGCCAAACTGCTCCCATTTCCTAGATGAGCAGTAATCATCTTTAAGCTGTTCAGAGGACGTCCAAGAATTTTGGCGGCCTGTCCGGAGACATAACGATGGGAGGTGCCGTGAAAACCATATCTTCTTACCCGGTGCTGCTCATACATCTCATAGGGGAGGGCATAAAGAAATGCCTTCCTCGGCATCGTTTGGTGAAATGCAGTATCAAAGACTGCTACCTGCGGAGTACCCGGCATGATTTCCTCGCAGGCTTTAATCCCCATAATATTGGCAGGCATATGCAAAGGCCCCAGTTCTTTCAGCTTTTCCATACTAGCTATATCTTCTTCAGTAATTAAAACTGATGCCTTAAAATACTCTCCTCCATGCAAAACCCGGTGTCCCACCCCATTAATCTCTCCTAGATCTTGAAGGACTCCCCATTTAGGATCAATAAGTAATTCCAAAACCATACGTAAAGCTTTTTGATGGTTTGGAATATCATCTTCTACTTCATATTTTTCGTTATCCTGTATCTGGTGGGTAATTTTCCCGGGTCCCCCGGACATACCAATCCTCTCAACCACCCCAAACGCTAAAACTACTTCTTCTTCTGCCGCAAAAAGTTTGTATTTTAGTGAAGAGCTGCCGCTATTAAGCACTAAAATGTTCATGATGCAACCCCTTTCAAATGAAATAATGTTATTTAAATAGACAAGAAAAATACTGTATACATCTGCTACACTTATATTATAAACCTATTGACTATTTTTTGACAAGCAAAGGTAGGTTTAACATTAAAAGAAGCGCTTAAAAATAAAAATAGGGCTTCTTTCTGATACTAGCTAGCAGGACTTAACAATAAGTGGCGAAAACACCTCACTTACAACCTGCAGAAAATATGATAATAAAAAAGAAGCCAGCTCTCCTGGCTTCTTTTTTATGTTTTTTATGAATCTTTACCGGAGACAATAGTATTAATTTTGAAGACTTCACACTGGTGACATTCGCTTCGTTTTTCAATAACCGATCCACTAGAAATACCATTCCGACATAAGGTATGTGGAATGAGCCAGCATTTTTCCTCTTTTGCCTGGTAAGCAGGGCAATCAATCCAATTACAATCATGAACTCGCCAACAACGCTGGAAGTTAGCAATTACTTTAAACCTACCCACCATGGAGGTTAAGTGTTCAGCCATTGCCACTAGCTCACTGGAGGACTTAGTCAATTCTTCCATGGTAGCCCTCTGCTGTTCAGTAGCTGCTGCGACTTGCTGAGAGGCGCTAGCATTACGCTGTGCAATTTCTTCGACTCCAGCCATCGTGCCAGTCATTTCCTCACTACTAGCCGCCTGTTCCTGAGAGGCAGCGGCAATCTCCTGAATTGTTTGTACGGTTTCGGTAACAGAAGTAACAATAGCCATAAAGGCCTCACTGGCTTGATGGGCTAAAGCAGCTCCTTCATCAACTACTATTTTACCGGATTCCATGGCCTCCACTGCTGTTTTAGTCTCTTTTTGAATCTCAGCAATCATTTCTACAATCTGAATAGCTGACTCGGTAGTTTGTTCTGCTAAGGCCCTGACCTCGTCAGCCACAACTGAGAAACCGCGACCATGTTCTCCGGCTCTGGCCGCTTCAATTGCCGCATTTAAAGCCAGCAAGTTGGTTTGTCGAGAAATACCTCTAATTACATCGGTAATCTTTCCTATTTGTTGAGATTTAACACCCAACCGGCGAACAATGTCTGCCGATGAATCCACTGTCTCCTTAACATTAAGGATCTTTCCCCTGACGTTTTCAATAATCTCTCCACCTGCTTTAGCACGCTCCGAAGCTTTGGTGGAAAAAGACGCTGCTTTCTGAGACTCAGCGGCCACTTCTTGCGCAGTCGAAGCCATTTGTTGAGCTGCCATCGAAGACTGTTTAACATGGTGCGACTGTTCTTCCGTGCCTTTGGCAATAATGTCAATAGAGCTAGTTACCTCTTGTGAAGAAAGGTTGGCCTCCTCCGCCATCGACGACATGTCATGAGCAGCGATTGCTAACTTTTCGGCAGCTTCAAGGTTTTCTTGAAGAATTCGCCGCAAATTTTGAATCATGCGATTCATATTAGTACCTAAGATGGTGAACTCGTCACCAGTGGAGAGGTCTATTTCATTACTTAAATTATTGTCAGCAATCTCCTCTGCGACTTTATTGATGAGATAGATCGGTTTAAGAATACCTTTATGAAAAAAACGTTCAACAAGTTTTAAGTAAGCACCAACTAACACTAGATCTAATAATAATTTAAAAAACATGTTCGGAATTAAATTTCCGAGAAAATTACTTATAATTAGCATACAAACAATAGAAAGGAAAATTCTAATAAGAATTCGCTTCTTAATACTAGTAAAATTCAAACGAACCCCTCCTAGCGGCCTTAATACTCCTTAAGCTTTATTTGTATTCTACATTATCACCTTGTTTTCCTGCTTTTTCCTAATAAGAATAAAATAATAGTTTGCTCACAAAAAGCAAATTCCATTAAAATATAATCTCATTTATAGAATTCGGCAGAACAAACTGTTTTCTTAATAAGAATTATTAAAGAAACAATGAAAAAAACTCCCAGTCGGGAGTTATACGAGGTTTGCGATGATCGCTAATAAGAAAAAGGCCACCGCTAACCCAGCAGTTACTTTTTCCAAAAGAACCTCAAGTCCTTTGTTTTTACCAAAAAACATTTGAGAGCCTCCGCCGATCGAACCCAAACCTTCACCTTTACTAGGTTGGATCATAATAATTACAATTAACACCAGCGATACTATGAGTAATAAAATCGAGAAGAAATTCATTTCTTCACCCCCGGTGGATTTAATTAATTTCGCAAATTTCCTTACTTATTTATTGTATCAGACTTCACTTTATTTAACAAGAGTTTTGTTAAGAGCTTTTTGCGTTGTATCCTTTCTAAAAGGTCCCAATACAATATATAGTGTTTGACT
>DHOO01000021.1:0-16255 GCA_002409975.1 Firmicutes bacterium UBA5388 | reverse complement strand
CCCAATACAATATATAGTGTTTGACTGGTATTAGGCTATCAATATATTGTATCGGGATAATTAAATCAAAAGACAACGCAAAAAGCCCTAAGAAATAAGATCCTTATCATCTTAATTTTGCCAACATAGCCTTAAGGAAGGGAAGGTTGTGTTAAACCTTCCCTTTATCCCTTGGACTAAGCTTTCTTAAGATTATAAAAAGCATTGATCCCACGGTAAATAGCCTCATCCCCAAGTAAATCTTCAATGCGTAAAAGCTGATTGTATTTTGCTACACGGTCAGTCCGGGAAGGAGCACCCGTTTTGATCTGCCCGGCGTTGGTAGCAACTGCTATATCAGCGATCGTCGTGTCTTCGGTTTCTCCGGAACGATGAGAAACAACAGCTGTATACCCCGCTCTTTTCGCCATTTCAATCGCATCCAACGTTTCGGTCAGAGTACCAATCTGATTTACTTTAATGAGAATTGAGTTTGCTACTCCCAGTTTAATTCCTTTAGCCAGACGCTTAGTATTGGTCACAAAGAGGTCATCTCCAACCAGTTGCACTCGATCATGGAGTCGTTCATAAAGTAGTCCCCAACCCTCCCAATCTTCTTCCGCCATTCCGTCTTCAATAGAGATGATGGGGTAATTATTCACCAGTTCTTCCCAGTATCCAACCATTTCTTCCCTGGTTTTCAACAGATTAGATTTCCAGAAATAATACTTACCTTCCTCGCCTTTTTCGCTTGCCGCTTCCCATAGCTCAGTGGCCGCAGGATCCATAGCAAACATAATATCCTTACCAGGAGTTAAACCAGCTTTGTTGATCGCTTCCATCATTACATCGAGGGCTTCTTGGTTACTTTTAAGGTTAGGAGCATAGCCTCCTTCATCCCCCACAGAGGTAGCATAGCCTTTCCCTGCTAATACTTTTCTGAGCGCGTGGAAGACCTCCGCTCCCCAACGTAAACACTCAGAAAAGCTCTCCGCGCCGACTGGCATAATCATAAATTCTTGTAGATCAACACTGTTATCCGCATGTTTACCCCCATTTAAAATGTTCATCATCGGTACTGGAAGTTCCTTGGTATTAACGCCACCAAGATAACGGAAGAGAGGAATCTCCAAAGCATTAGCCGCCGCTTTAGCAGTAGCCAAAGATACTCCTAAAATAGCATTGGCGCCCAGTTTCCCTTTATTGGGAGTTCCATCTAAATCAATCATTAAATGATCGATCTCAGTCTGATTCGTTGCATCCATGCCAATTAATTCACTGGCAATGTCTTCATTAACATTTTCCACCGCTTTTAAAACGCCCCGACCTAGATACCGCTCTTTATCACCATCTCTTAACTCGACTGCTTCAAAAGCGCCGGTTGATGCTCCTGACGGCACCGCGGCCCGTCCGACAGCTCCCCCAGCCAGGGATACCTCTACCTCGACAGTAGGATTACCTCGTGAATCCAAAACCTCTCTAGCGTAAATATCAATTATTGACGTCAATTCGAACTCCTCCTTGTAAATTACTTGTTTTTTTATGGAAATAATATTTTACTTAGTTTTAGCTACCGTAGCGAATCAAGGATTCTCCAGTCATCTCCGGGGGTTTTACCAGCCCAAGAAGATCAAGAACAGTAGGCGCTAAGTCAGCCAATTTACCATCTTTTAGCTGCCAGCTCGCTTTACAACCAACAAGAACTACTGGTGTTGGAAAAGTGGTATGGGCGGTCCATGTTTGACCGGTTGCTGGATCAATCATCAACTCCGCATTTCCATGGTCAGCAGTGATCAGCGCCGCGCCCCCTCTTTCCACAATTGCTGGAATCACCCGCGCTAGACAAGAATCAACAGCCTCGATCGCCTTGATGGTAGCCTCCATGATACCAGTATGACCCACCATATCACAGTTAGCGTAGTTCATTACAATCACATCAAACTGATCGGTGGCGATCTCTTGGAGGACCCTCTCTGTTACCTCTATAGCGCTCATCTCCGGTTTCTGATCATAGGTAGGCACTTTTGGTGAAGGGATGAGGATTCTTTTCTCACCAGGGAAAGGAGTCTCTTCACCACCGTTAAAGAAATAGGTGACATGAGCATATTTCTCTGTTTCCGCGATCCGGAGTTGCTTCAGTCCTAATTTACTTAGGTATTCTCCTAAGATATTCCGTAAACTTTCTTCCGGCGGAAAGAGCACTGGAGCGTCAATAGTCTCATCATACTGGGTTAGACAGACAAACTTAACATCGATTAAACCCTTTTTCCGTGAAAAACCAGTAAACTTTCTATCCACAAAGGCTCTGGTTATCTCCCTAGCACGATCTGGACGAAAATTAAAAAAGATAATACCATCTCCAGATTGAACAGTCGCAACCGGTTTTTCTCCTTCCATCACTACTGTTGGAAGAACAAACTCATCGGTAACTTCTTTTAGATAGGAATTATTGATCGCCTCAAGAGCATTAGCAGCTTTTTCTCCTTCACCATCAACCATAGCGGCATACGCTTTTTCTACCCTTTCCCATCGGTTATCCCGGTCCATCGCATAATACCTACCCATCACCGTAGCCACTTGTCCCACACCGATCTCTTTGAGCTTCATTTCTAACTCTTCCAGATAGCCTCCGGCGCTAGCCGGTGGGGTATCCCTTCCATCGAGGAAGGCATGGATAAAGATGTTCTTCACCCCCATCTCGGCAGCTAGTCTGATAAATTGATACAACTGCTGAGTATGGCTATGTACTCCTCCGGGCGAGAGCAGCCCCATAAAATGAAGAGCTTGGCTGTTGTTAGTACGCAGATAATTAATAAGCTCCAAAAATACCGGGTTGTTTTTTATTTCCCCGCTTTCTAAGGCTTTACTAATCCGCACCAGGCTCTGATATACCACTCTACCAGCCCCAATATTAAGGTGTCCCACTTCAGAAGTGCCCATTTGTCCCTCGGGTAAACCAACCGCCTCCCCAGAAGTTTTAACTAAAGCATGAGGGTTCTCCGCCATCATCTGAGTAAGGAATGGGGTATTTGCTTTGCGAATCGCATTATGCGTAGAGTCCGGATTATAGCCCCAGCCGTCAAGGATGATTAAACCAACTGGCCTATGTTTTAGCTTCATCTTCATCTCTCCGTCCAAACTAAGATTAGGTCTGTAATTAAGAGCCAAAAGGTTTTTAGAATTCTTTTACTTTACCTATTTTGGTTTGACCACCAACAGCAGGTTCCAAGTAAATTTCCAAAGTTTATTTTCTGTCTTGCAAAGAAATATTATAGTAAGTTTGTTGTGAGTAAACCATTAATTAATAGCGAATAATTGAATTAAAAGAATCCACCTTGAGGCTTGCTCCCCCAACTAAGGCGCCGTCAATCTCTGGTTGAGACATAAACTCTTTAATATTATCTGGTTTTACACTGCCACCATATTGAATTCTAACCTGATCGGCAATCTCCTGCTGATATTGCTGGGCAATAGTCTTGCGGATTAAAGTAATCACTTTATTAGCATCTTCCCCGGTCGAGGAACGACCGGTCCCAATAGCCCAAATCGGCTCATAAGCGATTACTACTTTAGGTATTTGCTCAGCCCCTACCCCAGTTAAGGCCTTTTCAACCTGAGAGGAGACCAAGGAATCTGTTTCTCCGGCTTCACGCTGTTCCAAAGTCTCACCAACACAAATAATCGGTAAGAGTTGGTGGCGTAAAGCAGCTTTCACTTTCTTGTTGACCTGCTGATCGGTTTCTCCAAAATACTGTCTCCGCTCAGAATGCCCGATGATTACATATTGGCAGCCAAGATCCCGAAGCATAACCGGAGAAACTTCACCGGTATATGCTCCTTCTTCTTCCCAAAACAGATTCTGGGCGCCCAGCGCAATTTTAGAATCTTTTAAGAGCTCGGCTACTGACGCAAGAGCAGTAAAGGGAGGACAGACTACTACCTCAACATCATGCACCGCAGCGAGCTTTTCTTTTAAACCAGTTACTAGCAGTCTGGCTTCAGAATTAGTTTTAAACATTTTCCAGTTACCTGCGATAATTGGTCTTCTCATTTCTGATCACTCCTTATTTTTTATCGGTAAGAGCAACTACCCCCGGAAGCTGTTTCCCTTCTAAAAATTCCAGTGAAGCGCCTCCTCCTGTAGAAATATGAGTCATTTGGGGAGCATATCCCAGTTGTTCAACTGCCGCCGCCGAATCTCCACCGCCGACAATGGTCGTAGCATCGGCTTCCGCCATCGCTTTAGCTATGGCATTAGTACCGACAGCAAAATCCGGGTTTTCAAAGACTCCCATCGGTCCGTTCCAGATTACGGTTTTAGCTTCTTTAATCGCTTCCGAGAAAAGTTTAATCGTTTCCGGTCCAATATCCACACCCTGTAGCGCGGCAGGAATTGCTTCCACTGTCACTATCTTATGCATAGTTGGATTTTTAAAATCATCCGTGACCACCACATCTACTGGGAGTAACAGTTTCACTCCTTTAACTTTAGCCTGCTCCATCATTTCTTTGGCAAAATCGATTCTCTCAGCATCTAATAATGATCTCCCAATCTCCAGACCTTTCGCTTTCAAAAAGGTATAGGCCATTCCTCCACCGATCAACAAGGTATTAACTTTATTAAGAAGATTAGTAATAACTCCTAATTTATCCGCAACCTTCGCTCCTCCGAGAATAGAGACTAAAGGTCGTTCCGGATCAGTAATCGCCTTCCCCATGATGTTTAACTCTTTCTCAATTAACAAACCGGCCGCTGCTGGTTGGAGGTGTTTGGTAACCCCTTCAGTAGAAGCATGAGCCCGATGGGCGGCGCCAAAAGCATCATTGACATAGAGATCGGCTACTTCCGCCAACTGTCTTGCAAACTCGGGATCATTTGCGGTCTCCTCTTTATAAAAACGAACATTCTCTAAGAGGACAATTTCTCCCTCATTCATCGCTGCTACAGCCTTTTTTACCTCCTCCCCGATACAATCATCAACCTTCGTCACTTTCTTACCCATTAATTCTTGGAGGCGTTTGGCAATATTATCCATCCGTAATTTGGCGTCAAACCCTTTAGGTCGTCCAAAGTGGGAAACCAGGATGACCTTTCCTCCACCCTCTACCAGGCGCCTGATTGTGGGAATGGCTGCTTTAATCCGTCGGTCATCAGTAATCTTCCCGGAATCATCTACCGGGACATTAAAATCAACCCGCACCAAAACTCTTTTCCCTTGAACCTGCAAATCCTTAACGGTCATCTTTGGCATGAGAACACACTCCTTTATTCAATAATGTAGATTACCATTATATTATAAGGATCGTCCACGTCAATCTCATCTGCCTTCAGCTCGGTTGACGTGGAACGATGCATGCATTAAAGTCCTTTATTCATCATAAAGGAAGCTAAATCAGCCACCCGGCAAGAATAACCCCATTCATTATCATACCAGGCAACTACTTTAACCAGATTATCCTCAATCACCAAGGTGGATAAACCATCCACAATTGAAGAGTGAAAATCACCATTATAGTCTGAAGAAACTAGAGGTAACTCATTGTAACTCATGATCCCCTTCAGTTCCTTCCCCGCCGCTTCTTTTAAAGCATGATTTATCCCCTCAACGGTCACCGGCGACTGCTCTAACTCAGCTACCAGGTCCACTACCGAAACGTTAGGCGTAGGAACGCGCATCGCAAAACCATTAAGTTTTCCCTTTAATTCCGGTAAGACTAAAGCTACCGCTCGAGCAGCGCCGGTGGTAGTAGGAATAATCGACATCGCCGCAGCTCTGGCTCGTCGCAGATCACTATGGGGAAGATCCAGAATCTGCTGGTCATTGGTATAACTATGTACCGTAGTCATTAAACCTCGTTTAATACCAAACTTTTGGTGCAAAACTTTAGCCACCGGGGCCAGACAGTTAGTGGTACAAGAAGCATTGGAGACCACATGATGATTTTCCGGCTGATACTGAGCATCATTAACCCCCATGACAATCGTAATATCTTCCCCTTGAGCCGGCGCTGTAATAATAACTTTCTTCGCTCCGCCACCGGTAATGTGGTTAGCGGCCCCTCTAACCTGCTTTCCTTTTTTATTGACCCCATCATTTTTGATTGTGAAGATCCCTGTTGCTTCGATTACAATCTCCGCCCCATATGTGGACCAAGGTAAATCTGCAGGATCTTTGATCGAAAATACTTTTAATTTCTTTCCATCGACCACGATCTGATCGTCTTCGGGATAAACCTCAGCATCTAAAATCCCATGGACTGAATCATACTTTAAAAGATGAGCTAAGGTTTTGGCGTCGGTAAGATCGTTAACCGCAACCACTTCTAATTCAGGATGGTATTTTTTGATTGCTCGGAAGACATTCCGCCCAATCCGCCCAAAACCGTTAATTCCTATTTTAACACTCATTTTTCTCCTCCTTTTCCCTTTTTTTCATAAAAGGCAATCACTTTGCCCTCTCACCCAGAAAATATTTACTCTTGAGAATTATCTCCTCCTTCCACGGAAACTATTATAAAAATCTTTTTTTACATTTCTAAAATACTAAGCTCTTTAACTTCAGCTACAGTTTCATCTTAGAAAATTTATTTCCTTCCGATCCTAAAAAAGTTTCGGCAATTTTTAACAATTTCCTCATCCGATGATTAACCGCCGATTTACTTAATGGTGGAATAGCAAGTTCTCCCAGCTCTCTCAGGCTGACTTCTGGGTTTTCCAGCCGCAGATAAGCTAAGTCTTTTAATTGATCAGGAAGCTTATTTAAACCGTATTTTTCTTTTAACGCAGTGATGATCTTCACCTGTTCTAAAGCTGCTCGCACCGATTTTTCTAAATTTGCGGTCTCACAATTAACCAAACGATTGACTTTGTTGCGCATTCCTTTAATAATCCTTACTTCCTCCATGGCTAAAAAAGCAGAGTGCGCGCCGATAAACGTTAGAAACTTTCCAATCGCATCGGCCTCTTTTAGATAGATAATATATTCTTTCCGTTCACTTAAACCCGCTTTAAACCCGCAGAGATTCATCAGATAATTTAATCCTAAGGCAAACTCTTCATTCTCCGTAACAATTTCCAGATGATAATTACTCTTCTGCGGATCCGTTACTGAACCTCTCGCTAAAAAAGCGCCACGCAAAAAAGCAGCCCGGCAGCAATCAGTGCGTACTAAAGTCGAAGAAACACCGCTTTCAAAATTTAATCCCGGAGAGATAATATCTAACTCTGTTAGTACGCGCTTTACGTTCTTGGCGCCAATCAAATGTAATTTATACCAGCGTCGGCCCAATCGCTCTGTCTGCTCCATAATGGTTTTACTTTGAATCTGAAAATAATTTTTTAAAAGTAGGTGAGTTTTTCGAATAAGGAAAGCGTTTTCACTTCTAACCGAGACTACAAAAGAACGGTTGGCCCGCAGGTGCAGACTACCGCTGGCCCGAATAATCGCCGCCAGTTCTGCTTTAATACAACATCTCTTCTTCGGATATCTTCTGACTAGTTCTTCTTTCGTTCTTTGCGAAAAACTGTCCATCTTTATTCTCTCCAGTGCTAAAAATCTAATTACCCCAATTTTCGTAGGAAGCCGCTCACGCGCTGTTACCGCACGCAGATGTGAAGTGAATGACATAATGACTATGATAACAAGTATATATAATTATGGAAGAAAACCCATTTGATCTCGATAAACAACCAGGTTTAAGTCTGTGAGAGGGGAAATGCTCGTTGATTAATAAGATCTGGTTTACACTTTTCTTTCTTGGATACCTAGTCGCAGGAGCTACCGGCCAGGTAGAAGAAACTACTCTCTCCCTCATCCATTCGATGGAAGAGAGTGTTAAATTTAGTCTAGGCATTATCGGCTTTTTATCTTTTTGGTCCGGACTTTTACGGATTGCCGAAGAAGCTGGAGTCACCAAACAGCTGGCGCGAGTATTGCATCCTCTTCTGCATCGTCTTTTCCCTAAAATTCCGCGGGATAGTTCGGCTCTAGGTTGTATTACCTTAAGCCTGGCTGCTAATCTATTAGGTCTGAGCCATGCCGCCACCCCGCTCGGGGTTAAAGCAATGAGAGAGTTAGAGAAAATTAATCCTACACCAGGGGAAGTTTCAGAGGAGATGGCCATTTATTTAGCTTTAATCTTAGGAGGAATCTCTTTTATTCCATCTACCATCATCGCCATTAGGGTACAAGCTGGTTCCCAACAACCTTCTTCCGTCATCCTCCCGCTGCTGCTCACTACAACCATTGGCACTAGTGTCGCCCTACTGGTTCATTTTATCATAAAAAAAACCCAAAGGAGGGGGTAAAAATGAGGTTACTCTCAGTTTGGGCTCTTCCTTTCTTTATCCTGGTTGTTCTAATCTGCGGTGAGTTTAAAGGAGTTAAAGTTTATGAAACTTTTATCAAGGGGGCAGAAGAGGGGATGAAAACCGGCTTTCAACTTCTCCCTTTTTTTCTAGCAATCTTCGGAGGGTTAGCTGTCTTTAAAACCTCCGGCGCGCTAACTGCTTTATGTAAAGTTTGCTCGCCACTTAGCAATCTACTACGAATTCCAGATGAGATCCTTCCCCTGGGGCTAATTAAGCCCCTCTCTGGCTCCGGAACCATCGGTTTGATGGCAGATTTAGTGAAAAAACACGGTCCCGACTCTCTGTTGGGAACTATGGCTTCGATCATAGCCGGAAGTTCAGAAACAACTTTTTATGTCTTAACAGTCTACCTAGGGGCGGTAAAAATCACCCGTCCGAAACATTTGGTCATCATGGGTTTGCTAGGAGATCTGGCGGCTTTTTTAGTCGCCGTGCTCACCGCCCAATGGTTCCTAAAAAGGTAGAACTTTCCGTAGAAGTCGCTGTCCCTGCTTCTTTTACGCTACTTTCGCCCCGGGAAAGCTCCAACATTCTCTCCCAAATCCCATCAATATCTAACTGTTGGTCAGCCATTTCAATCAATGCTTTTAAGAACCTGGTAAACTGAATTCTAAACAGATCCACTTGCTGTTTAAGATTAGCTAATTGTTGAAGTTCAGCCTGGATCTCTTCCCTAACTTTCAATTTCATCTGCTCAGAACGATTCTGCGCTTCTCTAAGAATAACCTCAGCTTGTTTCTCACCAGCAGATTTAATTTCATCTGCGGTCCCTTGAGCCAGATAAAGAGTATTCTTTAGAGTCTCTTCCATCTGTTGATAGGTTTTTATTAACTCCTTCTTTTCTTCAAGCTCTTCTCTTAACTCCATATTATCCTTGTATAACTTTTCATAGTCTCTGGTTAACCTTCTCATAAACTCCTGGACCTCTTTGGTGCGATAACCACGAAGTCCTCGACGAAAAACCATTGTTTCCAGATCAACCGGTGTGAACATTTTTCTATCGCCTCCTATTGCTACAATAATCGATGGAGGATAATTCCCATCCGCCCTTTTTTAGTTTGACCTCCGACTTCAACCAGAATAACCCGTCCCCGACCTCTAATCGAAAGCACATCTCCGGTCGTCAGCTTATAATCGGGATCTGTTACTGGTTTCCAGTTTACTTTAACCTTGGCTGTTTTGATCTCCCGAGCCATTCTCGTTCTTGAAACCCCATAACCTAAACCAGCTACCGCATCTAAGCGTAAAGAAGCTACTGTGCTTTTAATCTCTTTTATCCTTTCCACCGGAATGTTTAGCTGTTCGGGGTCGATAGTTTCTACCACCACCGCTAGAGCACCAACTTTTTTGAGGTGAGTAAGAATAAAATCCCCAATCTCTTCAGCTACCACTAATTGAGCTTCATCACCCGCAATCAGCAGATCGCCTACCTTTTCGCGCTTAACCCCTAACCCTAAAACACTTCCCAGTAAGTCACGATGAGTAAAAAGAGTTTCAGAGGAAAAATCGGTATTTGTTCTCACTCCTTTGGTTAAGGGTTTAATTGCTAGATAGGTTAGCGGCGGTTCCACCGACTCGGTGAGGTAAAAAGCAGGGACAATTACCATCCGTTGTCGCTCTGCCCCCCGATAACCTCCATAATTTAACTTCTTTACCTCAGGAAGATAATGAATAATTTCTTCAAGAAGTTCCTTTTCTCTTGGATCCAAAAAATCAGTAGCAACTGGTTCAGTCTTCTTTAAAGCAAGCTCCACCTGATCCAGCAGACGGGCGGCAAGCGCCCGATCTTCATGTTCAAGATGTGATAAAAATCTCTCTTTGTCCATCATGACCCTACCTTTAAGGAATTACATAATTTAATAAATTCTCATTCTCCTAATTTCTCAGATTTATCAGCCGCGGACAGAACAGCCTTCATTAATACGCCATAAACCCCCGCTGCCTCTAATTCGACTAATCCGGTAATGGTCGTGCCTCCCGGGGAGGTCACCATATCCTTGAGCTGAGCAGGGTGCTCTTGTAATTCAGCGACCATCCGAGCGCTTCCTACCACGGTTTGAAGAGCAAGCTCCCTAGCTAATGGACGGGGAAGACCAGCCAGAACCCCGCCATCGATTAAGGCCTCAATAAAAAAATAAACAAATCCCGGTCCACTTCCTGATAGACCGGTAACCGCATTCATCAAACCTTCCGGCACGACTACTACTTTACCCAAACTACTAAGAATTTTTTCGGCCCAGGTCAGCTCTTGTTCATTACTCCTCGTACCCGCAGTTACAGCAGTAATTCCCTCTCCAATTAAAGCTGGGGTATTGGGCATTGCTCTTAACACTCTGGTCCCAGCAGGAAGTAAAGATTCTAAAGCGGAAACAGAATACCCTGCCACGATGGAGAGCAGCGGTAGATTAGGGAAGTCTAAACCCGTAAGCGCTTCCTTTACTACCTGGGGTTTAATCGCCAGAATAATACCTTCCGCCTCTTTTTTTTCTAACGTAGCGAGCATCTCCTGATTATCCTGGAAAGTAGAAACACCAAGCGCTTCAAGGAACTCGCGCCGGGAGAGATCCGGATCCGAAACCAGTAATCCTTTAGCAGGGTAGCCTTGCTTCAATAAACCTTTGATGATGGCAGTAGCCATTAGGCCCCCACCGATCAAACCAAGAATCCCCAAGTCTTCCCCCTCCTCTTAATCAAACTTGTCAGTAGTAAAAAATTGTTCATTTCTCGTCTCTGTCCGCAGAGGAAAGGAGACCTCAACATTCAGAGGGGTAAATAACATAATCGAAGAACTAACTTTTTGGACTGAACCCTCTAAGGCATAAACTGCGCCTCCTACAAAATCCGTAATTCGCCGGGCGATCCCTTTGTCCGTCTCTTCTAGATTTAAAATTACCGGTCGCTTATTCTTTAATTGGTTAACAATCGATTGGACATCATCGAAGCTCTTAGGCTCATAAACAACCAAACGCGTAACTTTATTCTGACTAGAGAGACTCACCACCTTGGCCCGTTCCCTTCCGGTTTTAGGATTTACCATTGAGCCCTTAGGTTCTTCTTCATAAACCTCTTCAATCTCTATTTGTGTTTCAAAACCCAATAGGTTCATCATTCGTTCCAAAAAACTTTTCTTCGTCTCTTTCTGCTCCAAGTTGACATTTTCCCAATTTTTCATTTTTATCCCTCCCTCTAGGAACCGAAAATCGCGCTACCAATCCTTACTATTGTTGCTCCTTCTTCAATGGCAACCTCAAAATCATTACTCATCCCCATGGATAATTCTCGCCACTGAGGTCCAGGATTGAATTCTTGCTTAATACGTTCAAATAAGATTCGAAGTTTCTGGAAAACTGGTCTTGTTCCTTGAGGATCACTCATATAAGGAGCCATTGTCATTAATCCCGATAGGGTAAGCCCAGGCATCCTCATTATTTTTTGATAAAAATCAATAACCTCATCAGGCGCCAGTCCATGCTTGGTCACCTCTCCGGAGATATTAACCTGGATAAGAACAGGAACCTTTTTCCCCTGCATTACTCCCTGTCTGTTTAACTCTGTTGCTAAGTTGAAACGATCAAGAGAGTGAATCAGATCAAAATTCGCTACTGCCTGCCGCGCCTTATTAGTCTGCAAACTTCCAATATAGTGCCAGTTAAGATTAGATGTCAATGTCAAAGTAGATAGTTCTTCCTGTTTATTCAAAGCATCTTGGATTCGATTTTCACCAAAATCCCTAATTCCTAGGTGAACGAGTTTCTTAATCTCCCCGGCGTTAATATACTTAGTAACCGCTAGCATAGTCAGGTCTTCAGCTTTACGACCCGCCACCGCCAGCGCTTTACTTATTCTCTCTCTAACAGATTCTAAGTTTTTTTCCATGTTCAAAGTAGTTGCCCCCCATCTAAATGAATAAGTTTTAATGTTAAAGGGGACGGAATTAACGATAAAAGACCGCGGTGCCAATGGGAAGTCCTTTGACAATCGCCCATTGGTCATTTTTATCAATCACCTCCACGCTGATGGGATACTTATCCCCCTTGACAGAAGTGATTACCGTCCAACCAGTTTGTTCTTGATAATTTAAGGCCGCAGAAGGTACCCGAAAACCTGTAGAACGCCGATAAATAAGATAGGCGGAAAATGTTCTTTTATTTAAGAGTTGGGGATCGAGGGAGTTTTCTGTGAAGAACCAATGTTTGTTTGTGTAATCAGTAGCGACAAATGATAAAGGAAACCTCTCTCCACCAACATGCAAAATAGCCTCCTCAGGCGGGTCCAGATTAACCCCAGCCGGTAATTTACAAGCCAGAGTCTGAGTATATCCTCCAATAATCTTAGCCCAAGGTTTTCCCGCTTTAATCTTCTCCGTAAAATGTTCATTAGCTTTAAATACTTGAGAAAAGAGATCATTGGTTTTATTCGTCTCTAGAATATCAAGTTCCTCTCCCCCATCAAGTTTCGTACTAAAGATACCCGGTGTTTCAGATAACACTAATTGATAATTTTCTGTCCAATCGGATAAAAATGAATTCCCGGTTCGGATCAGATTTTCACGGGTGCGGAGCAATTCAGACTTAGTTGCCATGATATTCCGTAACTGCTCTTTCTGGCCTTCAAGGTCGTAGGTTTGATTTTGCAGATATTGTAGATCTTTTTCCAGCTGTAGAACTTCTTGATCGATACTGTAAAGACGCCAAGCAATTGTCCGGAGGGCAAGGCGACCATCTTTTTTTACGCTGCGCGAATAATCGGCGTTAATTACTTCAGCCAAAGGTTCACCAGCTCGAACACGAGTCCCCTCTTCAACCAGTAAGTTAAGTTCTCCATTAAACGGCGCTCTTAACACTGTCTCCTGCCGAACAGCTAAAACTTTCACCCATTGACCATGCTCAACCGTACCCCAATCTACTACACGTATCTGGGGAAAGAAGTATCCGATTATCAAAAAGATAAGCTGGGTTAGAAAAAGAAAAAGCAGAAGCAAGAAAGATGGTAAGAGCAGAAACCGAAAATAATGCAACTGCCTGATTAGTCGAGCAAGAAAGGAATCAGGTCTTAATACATACCGTTTCAAAACAACCCCCCTGCCTTATCTCCATTTCGCCGATCTCTCCGGCAGGAAAAATACCCCCCAAAATTATATAAATTCGCTAATAGTCTGTCTTTTTCCTGCCTTAACCTTACTATTTTCTTTTTATTTCAACGCCACTAAGGAGAGCATTCGTCCGGTTTCTTGTTCCCGCCGATAAGAATAAAAACTTTCTACCTGACAAGAAGTGCAAAGGTTAGCGCAATCAATATTCTCCGTACGTAAACCTGAATTCACTAAGTGATGGTAATTAATCTTCTCCAGATTTAAGGAATAACCTTCACCAGAAGTTAACAGTTCCACTTCAGGCCAAGTTGTTTGGAACAAGCGAAACCGCTCGCGACTCACCCGGTAACAACAGTCGCCAATCGCTGGCCCAATCGCTGCCCAACAATCCACCGGCTCACTCCCATACCTTTTACCCATCTGTCGAACGGTCTTCTGAACAATCCCTGCCAAGGTTCCTTTCCACCCAGCGTGCACCGCTGCGATCGCCCGATGAACCGGATCAACAACGAGCGCCGGAACACAATCCGCATGTACTGTCGCCAGTCCCACCCCTGAAAGATTCGTCATCAGACCGTCGGCTTCCAATAATTCACCGTTGGCATTAATGTTATCAACGGTAATAATTTCATCACCATGAACTTGTTTAACAGTATGAACTTGCCCTGCGGTTAATTGAAAAAGCGCAAAAAACCGCCGGCGATGCTCCGTAACCTCTGCTGATTCTCCCAGACCATAGCCAAGGTTAAAATCTATCCAAACCTCGCCCCTCTGCTCCCACCGGGTAGAAAACCCATGAACCAACCAAGGAAGACCAGCTAATAATTGAGAATGATAATATCTCATCCCATTAATCACCTGTAATTGCCAGGCCATCCATCCAACCTCCGCTTTTTTTCCATAAAACCGGAGTCTTCTTGCCGAGAGAAGCTTGAACATCAATGAGGCGTTGATTCTCAGAGCCTCGGAATAATAGTTTCTCATTTTTTCGCGCAAGCATAAAGGGACCATCTACTAACAGCGTGGTTAATGCTAATAACTCGCTAATTTCTCCCACTTGACTAGCATTAATCTCCTCCCAAGTATAGCCGGTATAAATCATGACATTTCCCCCGACTGCTCTCACCTTTTTCGCCAGCGCCAGAGCACCTTGCGGCTGGTCCAAAGGTTCCCCGCCACTAAGAGTAACCCCGGAAATCAATGGATTATAACGTAACAAGTCCCAGACCTCGCTAACTGACAGCGGGGTCCCACCTTTCGGGTCCCAGGTTTCCGGGTTATGACAGCCCCGGCAGTGGTGAGCGCATCCTTGGAAGAAGACTACCGCCCTTAAACCAGGACCATCCACTACACTCTCCTGAAGTACCCCGGCAATCTGGATTTTAGGTTCTAAAGCCGCCATTTTAAAATCCCTCCTTACTGAGCGCTTAACATAACATCAAAAACGTTGGTTTACCTTGATGCCCAGCTTAACACATGTTTATCGCTATTATTACTTACCCAAAACATTGCTCCACTGTAATGTTCTCCACAATATCCACAGAGTTATCCACAGAAAAATAAAGAGTTTCGTGATCTTTTACGGTCTAATCCACAATATCCACAGAGAAGTCTACAAAAAAGCTGTATACAAATCACCCTATTTAATGAGGGGTTTAAGAAATAATCCACAATTATCCACAAGTGAAAATAATATTTTTCTACTGGTTCCATTAATCACAACTGAGTTTTAAACGAGGAGCAACCGCCAACTCTAAAGGGGAAGGGCCTTGCCTCTGAAAACGAAAGTGCCCACAGGCCGCAATCATCGCCGCATTATCTGTACAGAGGGAAAGAGGAGGATAAAACAACTCTACTCCCCGCTTAGCAGCTTCTCGAGAAAACCTCTCCCGTAACTCTGAGTTGGCCGCCACTCCACCAGATAAGACTAATTTTTTTACCTTTTTCTCCTCTACTGCCCGAAAGGCCCTGTCAAGTAAGGTAGAGACAACTTGTCCTTGAAAACTAGCCGCTAAGTCAGCAACTGGTATCTCCTCCTCCTTCTGCTTTAAACGATGAACGAGGTTCACAACGGCTGTTTTTAACCCACTAAAACTAAAATCATAGGCGCCAGCCAAGGCATCGTGTTGTACTAGAACAATCCTGGCTTTCCCCTTGTGCGCCATCTGATCAATCAGCGGTCCCCCTGGATAACCTAAGCCAAGAACACGGGCGACTTTATCAAAGGCCTCACCTGCCGCATCGTCCCTAGTACGACCTAAAAGCTCATACCTGCCATGTTCAGGCATAAATATCAACTCCGTATGTCCACCTGAAACCGTCAAGCATACCAAGGGTGGGGTCAAGCCCTGATGAACAAGGAAATTAGCATAAATATGACCCTCTATATGATTAACGCCGATAAACGGTATCTTCCAGGCCAGACTTAATGCCTTAGCCATTGAAAGTCCAACCAACAAACCTCCAATCAAACCTGGACCGTAAGTAGCCGCTACTAGATTAACCTCATGATGGCCAACTCCCGCCTCCTTGAAAGCCTTCTCCGTAATCTGCACAATCGCCTCTAGATGACAACGGGCTGCCAGCTCAGGAACTACACCTCCGAACTTACTATGTTTTTCAATCTGCGATAGAATGATATTACTCCGAATCTTTTCCCCATCTTCTACGATTGCGACCGCAGTTTCATCGCAAGAGGTTTCCACCCCTAAGGTTAGCATTATTGCCTCCTCCTGTCGTCAGTCTACTCGAGCTATTTTCGTTGTCCTCATATTCAACGATCTCATCTATGGGCTTTTTGCGTTGTCCTTTGA
>DHOO01000076.1 GCA_002409975.1 Firmicutes bacterium UBA5388 | reverse complement strand
ATATCGAGATCTATTTTCTAGGTAACTACCGGTCAGATTATACAAAAAAATCTGACTTTCTATCATTATTGTCAAAGGGGTACATATGATGACAGGAAAAAAACTACTCTTTACAGCTCTCCGACATGAGCCCTTAACAACCTTACCATGGGTTCCTTTTGCCGGGGTGCACGCCGGATATCTTACCGGTTTTAATGCCCGCGAACTCTATACGGAGCAAGATAAACTCTATACCTCTCTCTTGAAAGTTCATGACCTTTATAAACCGGACGGGATGCCAGTCCTCTTTGATCTCCAGTTGGAAGCGGAGATCCTGGGTTGTGAGTTACAATGGAGTAACGACGCTCCTCCTTCCGTAAAAACTCATCCCCTTGCGGATCAGGATGAGATTCCGGAAAAAATCCCTCAAGCTAGTGACGGTCGCCTGCCGCTGGTTTTGTCTGTGATGGAAAAACTAACGAAGACGATTGGTGAACAGACAGCTTTATACGGTCTAATCTGCGGTCCTTTCACTCTCGCCGCCCACCTGAGGGGAACTAACCTCTTTATGGACATGGTTTTAAATGAAGAGTATGTGCATCATTTACTGACCTATACTACCAATATCGCTCAGCAAATAGCTGACTTATACCTTAAGGCCGGAATGGATGTGATCGCCGCCGTTGACCCGTTAGTCTCCCAGATTTCGCCTGATCATTTCCGTACTTTCTTAACCAAACCGTACACTGACCTTTTCGCGCATATCCGTAAGGCCGGACAGCATCGGGAAGTTTTCTCCTCCTTCTTTGTCTGTGGAAATGCTAGCAATAATATTGAGCCAATGTGTGAAACCTCCCCCGATTGCATTAGCATCGATGAGAATGTCGACATCGCCACAGCCAAAAAAATTACCGATCAACATAATATTACGATCCAAGGAAATATCCCTTTAACCACCATCATGCTCTTTGGTAACCAACAAGATAATATGAAATACGTTATTGACCTCTGCGATTCTCTTGAACACAACAATCTGGTGATTGCGCCGGGTTGCGATATGCCGTATGCCACACCAATCGAGAATGTAATCGCTGTTGAACAGGCTGTCCATCAGACAGAAAAGGCGCGCCAAATGATTATCAACTATAATACTCCCGAACTTGAATTCCATGGTGAACTCCCAGATTATGACCGCCTGGAAAAACCTTTAGTCGAAGTCTTTACTCTGGATTCCGACACCTGTGCCGCCTGTACTTATATGAAAGCCGCGGCTCTCGACGCCAAATCATATTTCGGAGATCGAATTGACGTCGTAGAATATAAATACACCATCCCAGAGAATATCGCTCGTATCCGCAAGATGGGCGTAGAGAAACTGCCGAGCATCTACCTGAACGGTACCCTAAAGTACTCTTCTATTATTCCGAATAAAACCGAATTACTTAAGGAGATTAAAAAATGTCTATAAAAGGCGTCTCCCCAATCAATGGTGACAATAATTATCAAGATGCTACCAAGACTAAGACTAAACTCTATATTCTCGCCGGGTTTTTCGGAGCCGGTAAGACTACTCTCCTTAATAACCTCTTAACCCTATTAAAGGGACATAAGGTCGGAGTCCTGGTTAATGAATTCGGAGCCGTTGGCATCGATAGCGCCCGGTTGGTTAAAAGCGACGATACCCCGGTAATTGAGCTTAATAACGGTCAGATCTTCTGTAGTTGTCTCGCTGGCTCTTTTGTTAAAAATATCATCTCACTTCTAGAGTTTGAACCCGATTATCTCCTCGTCGAAAGTTCCGGCCTAGCAAAACCCGCTCCGCTGATGGCGATCTTGGCGGAGATACACCGTAAAGCCGGTGATTCCTTTACTTACCAGGGAATGATCTCTGTCGTTGATGCAAAAACTTATCCGGTTCTCTCCCAAACCGTACATTCTTTAAATGAACAGCTAAAATATAGTGATCTTTTTCTCCTTAATAAGACCGACCTTGTCACCCCAGAAATAGCTGTAGCGATCCGTAATGAACTTCACCAGCTAAAGCCCAAGGCTAAAATCGTGGAGACTACTTTCTGCCGGATTGATCCCTCGATTCTTGAGATTATTCCAACCACTCCCGCAGAGATAATCAATACTATACCTGCTCCCAGCCTCAAACAAGTTTTACGTATTACTTTGACACAGGAACAAGTCCTAACCGAACAGGCGCTAATGGAGTTTCTCCAGCAAGCATCATTATTTGCTCAACGTATAAAAGGCGACCTTAAACTTACTCAAGGTTTAGTTAAGATTGATACCGTTGGCGAATCAATAACCATTCAGCCGCTTAACCATTCTTACCTTATTACGCAAAAGGATTATTGTCTAAGCGTTTTGGCGGATAGAAATGCTGACAAGGCAGAGGGGATTGTCAGCTTATGGAGAAGAATACAAGATAGATAAGTTAAGGAAATGGAGTTTGGACCAATGACGCAGCAAAACTTTATAATCGATGTCCGACAAGGAGAAAAGAAAGAGCAACTTTCTGCTCCGGCTGGCGCCAATCTCCTGAGCCTTTTACAGCAAGCCGGTTTTACCTTAGAAACCCCTTGTGGCGGACAAGGACGCTGCGGCAAATGCAAAGTACGTCTCCTTGCCGGTCCTCCCTCCGCCACAACACGGTCAACAGTAGAAGAACGATTGTTAACAGCGACCGAAAAAAGTGAAGGTTATCGTCTTGCTTGCTTGTTTCAGATCACCGGTAATTTAGTATTGGAGCTTCCAACTACAGGCTACTTTCAGATTCTAACCAACCCAGCAGAAGATCTACCGGTCGAACCGGTGATCACCGAGCAGAAAATCAACCTTCCCCCTCCCTCTTTAGATGACCAAAGGTCTGATCTAGAGAGAATCAAAGCGGAGCTCCCAGGAATAACCATCCCTTTCACCCTTTTTAAGACCATCTCGACCCTTCTACGGGAGAATAATTTTAAAGTAAAGACTGCTTGCTTCGGCCATGAGTTACTGGTTATTTCCGGGCAGAAAGCTTCGCCCCAAATTTACGGCCTGGCAGTTGATCTCGGAACCACAACCATCACCGGATATCTGTTGGATCTTTCTTCCAATAAAGAGATTGGCGCCTACTCAACCTTAAATCCGCAACGCCGTTATGGCGCGGATGTCCTCACCCGAATTCAATATTGCATGGAAAACCCCGCCGGATTGACAGAGATGGCAGATGTAGTCCGCGACGAACTCAATAAGATGATCACTTACTTTACCGTTACCTATGATCTAGCCCCGACCGATATCTATCGAATAACTGTCGCCGGTAATACTATCATGTTACATCTTTTGGCTGCTTTACCTGTTGATAATATCGGTCTTTCTCCTTTTATTCCCGTAATCACCACGGAAACTACTATTAAAGCAGCAGAGTTTAATATTAACATTAATCCATGTGGTAAAATCACTCTCTTACCAATGATCGCAGGCTATGTTGGCGCTGATACAATCGCCGCCATTTTGGCCTGTGGAATGGATGATCATTCCGAAATAAACTTGATGGTGGATATTGGAACCAACGGAGAGATTGCGCTAGGTAACAAAGAAGCGATCTTAACCTGCGCTGCGGCAGCCGGTCCGGCGTTGGAAGGCGCCCATATTCAATTCGGTATGGGTGCTGTTGACGGGGGAATAAGCCAGGTTAATTTTGATCGTGAAAAAGGTGTCTCCTACGCTACGATTAATAATAAACCTGCCGTCGGGCTTTGTGGTTCCGGGATTATTGATCTCCTTGCCATTCTGGTCGAGATCGGCCTAGTTGATGAGACCGGTCGTTTATATTGCCCGGACGACAATAGCGAAAACTGGAGTCCGGAATTTCCCCCCTCTCTTTGTCAGCGTATATCTAAACTGAACAACGTTCCCGCCTTTTTGGTCGCTTCTACCTCCGAAGGCGCTGTTCGAGACATCTACTTTACACAAAAAGATATCCGCGAGCTTCAACTGGCTAAAGCAGCCATTGCCGCCGGGATTAAAACTCTCCTGGACGAGATGGAAATCTCTGCTCAACAGATCGGCCATCTTTACTTAGCGGGTGGATTCGGCAATTATATTGATCTTCATCATGCTGTCGGCATCGGACTTCTTCCTAAGGAGCTGGAAGATAAGACCATTCCGATCGGAAACGCCGCGGGTACCGGCGCCAAGATGGCCTTATTATCCCAAACTTGTCTTGCCCGGACCGAGACGATTCGTCAAAAATGTCGTTACATTGAACTTTCCGCCAATCCAAGCTTTAATAGTCTTTTCATTGAAGAGATCAACTTTCCCGCAACCATTTTTTAAGATGTAACGCCTTATTGCCAACTTTTCCCCGCAAATACTCCCTCCTAATACACTAACCCGGTATTCGGTAAAGAAAAAGCGCCATCAGGCGCTTTTTCTTTACTTATAGTATTCTTTATTCTTTCACATCAGTTAACCAGTTGGAACAGGGAATTTATGCCTCTAAAGCAAACCAAGATCCGTAACCCGGAGATCTCCAATTATTTTAAGCCTAATATGACGAATAATTCAACATAAAATCTGGCCAACCTCCTAGTTGTGAGCGTCTTTTACCCAGATCTTCCTTAACATCGCTTTGGCCGCTGCATTTGCTTCCTTGGTTTTAAGAAGAGCCGGATCATCTGCTTTTGAAACTAACGCTTTCTGCTCCTACAGGCGTCAATTCCAATATGGAGCATTCAATAAAATTCCTGATAGAACTCGCTCGCTGGTTCTTCTTGATCTTCCGTTCTTTCTTCCGACCGGTTTAAAGTCTTTTCTATTTGCTCACACCGAGATTGGAGAGAAGTCATCGCCTCCTCCAACCGGCGGAGGCGAAATTCCGAGTCACTCTTTAACAATAAAGTAAATCCCCAGGCATAGATAAGAAAATAGACCAAAAAATCTTCCGGGTCAAAACCATCATTGAAAAAAGCCCATACGATGGAAGCTGAAGCTAATATTAAAAGGAATAAACCAAAATAATAATTAGTATCTCTACTGAGTTTAAAATTTACCTTCACCCTCATCCCTCCATTTATCTTCTCCAGATTAATCAGCGGTTAAATTAATTTCAAATTGTTGGTGATTGGTCCAATCGTCAACCATTGGTAAATCATCTAGATTTTTGAGCCCAAAATATTTTAAAAAGTCCTTAGTAGTTACGTATAAAATGGGACGACCGGGTCCATCCTTACGCCCAGCCTCCTGAATTAAACCCCTTTCCACCAGCGTTGAAAGGGAACTATCAACCCTTACTCCCCGAAGAACTTCAATCTCTGCTCTAGTAATTGGCTGTTTGTAGGCAACAATCGCCAGTGTTTCTAAAGCAGCCTGAGAGAGCGGCGTCTGACGGGGTACTTTCCTTAACTTTTCGAGATAAATAGCGCACTCTGGATTAGTAACAAAATGGTAGCCATCTACTACTTCCATTATTTGAATGCCCCGCCGTTGGTTTTTATATTCCTTCATTAAGTCCTCAACGATCTGTTTAACAGTCACTTCACTAATTTCTAAAATCACTGCTATCTCCTTCACGGTAACTGGTTCCGAAGAAGCAAAGATTAAGGCTTCGATTACTGCTGTGGTTAATGCTAAATTCATCTCTTAATCCTCCCACCGAGAGATTACGATTTCGCCAAAAACCTGTTCCTGTTGAACCACTACTTTACGAAGGCGAATTAGTTCCAGTAAAGCTAGAAAAGAAGTGACCATCGCTTTTTTAGAGGTAAGATTAGCAAAAAGAACACTAAAATAAACCTGTGGTTTCCGAGCCAAGCTGGCTATAATATCCTCCATCTTATCCTGAATCGAGTATTGTTCCTGAGGCATCCCCTCCAGCTCCAACCGGGGGATCAAACTTTCAAGGAGGGTCCCAAAAGCCTGAACTAAATCCCAAAGAGTAACCTCTCCTGCCGGATGGGAAATAGTAGCTGTTTCTCGATCTGGAAAGTAACCACCGGAACGGGAAAAGTACTTGCTAGATTGCATTTCCTTATCTTTAAGCTCACTGGCAATTTCTTTAACCTTTTTATATTCCAACAATCTTTCCACCAATTCCAGCCTAGGATCGCCTTCATCCTCCTCATCATCTTCAGTTTCCACCGCTGGTCGCGGAAGTAACATACGGGCTTTAATCTGCATTAGCGTAGCAGCCATTAAGAGGAAATCGGCCGCCATTTGTAGGTTTAAAAGTTCCATCGTTTGAAGATAGGCTAAGAACTGGTCTGTAACCTCAACAATTGGGATGTTGTAAATATCGATCTCCGCCCGTTCAATTAGGTGTAAAAGAAGATCTAAAGGCCCTTCAAAGACATCCAATTTGATTTGATAAACATCTTGTTCTTCCATTATGATTAATTTTTTCCATCAGCAGTTTGTAACAGAATAAGTTCTAAATCAGCGCCATCCGTTATCTTATCATGATGATGTTTAATCAAAGAAACAACTTTTGAGTCAATCCCTAGGCTCTCTGCCAGGTAAGCGCCACGGGAAGGGTGGTTCAGATCAACATATAAAGCGTGATTTAAAGAGCTTTTCCCTCTCTGCCCCCATTTCTCCCTTACCCCAGGAAAGCATCTCCGAATAAGCCCAACAATAAGCCGATTAAACCAGGAGATTTCTCCTTTTACTTTTCCGGTGTCATGGAGCAAAGCCCCTTGGAGCAGGAGCTTTAAATTAACCCCTTTAGTATTCACTCCTTCGTTTAAAAGAAACCGCGCTACCTTAACGGAGTGTTTTTGATCAGCATAGCTCATCTGCGTAAACAGAAAAAGTCCTGCTTCATCCAGATAACTTTCCACAAATTCCCGATCAGTATGCTTCAGTTTGCGTCGAAATAGATCGAAAACCCTTTGCCAGGAGGCCATAGTCATCCTCCCTTCCTTTTATCCTCTCGTTCAATTTAGTCTGGAAAATCCGGTTGTTTACCGGTTTTTATTTACCTCTGTGCAAACAATAGCAGTAGGAAACGACTTAGCACAGAACAAGTCTTAATTATACAATTTGACTTATATACCTGTAATTAAAAAGACAAAATATTGGATAATCATCGAAAGATATCTACTAAAAACATCTCCACCGATCAATAAAAAACCAAATAAAATAAAAAAGCCATAACGTTCTAAATTACTATAAATCTCAAAAGCTCGTCCCCGTAGAAAATAACGAACTAGCCTCGAGCCATCAAGAGGCGGAATGGGAATTAGATTGAAAAAGGCTAAACTAAGGTTTAGTAAGAGGCCGATATAAAAAAACTTAATGATTAGTCCGAGAAAATCCGGATTGAAAGGCACTCTCAATAAACCGGCATTAAATAGTCTTAAAGGTAAACCAAAAATAAGAGCCAACACGAAGTTGGAAGCGGGTCCGGCTAAGGCTACAAGCATACTGCCTTTCATTGGGTTTTTATAATAATTTGGGTTAATCTGGACTGGTTTAGCCCATCCAAAACCAAAACCTTTGATCATGGTCAAAATCAGCATCAGGGTACCGAGAGGGTCGAGGTGGGCTAATGGATTCAAAGTTAACCGCCCCTGCCATCTCGGAGTTGGATCTCCTAGTTTAACCGAGACGAAACCATGGGCAAATTCGTGAATCACCAGAGAAAAAAGGATAATGGGCCCGGCTAAAATAATCATATAAAGTTCGGGCATTTTAACACCCCTAATTTATAATAACCTCAAGATATTATAACATAAATTTCCTACTTGTACCAGCTAAAATAGATTTAAAGCTTTTTGCGTTGTATCCTTTTATTCTTGGTGAAGCGGAGGTCGACATGGAGGTCGCGAGCCGCTTTTAGTCCAGGATGGACTATAAAGCGGACTTTACTTGTTGATTCACCTGGCCTTGATTTAGAGCACTTCGTGCTGTCAAAAGGTAGCCGGCGTAAGCGACTACCTCCGAGATAAAAACAGACGGGAATATTCTCCCCGTCTTCTAAACAGTTGTCTTCACCAACCGGCGCTTAATCTCAGCCTCTTAAGGTAAATATAGCATTAAATCATTTAGCGATTATTTTAGGGTTAACTTTTAAACGTTTAGGCATTAAATCATTCTGAACCAGCTGCTCATAAGTTTCTCGCGCAACAATCAGATCCGCCTGACCCTCCGCTACTAACACCACAGCCGCACGGGGAAGCCGATTATAATTACTTGCCATCGAGTAATTATAGGCCCCAGTGGAAAAAGCAGCCAAAATATCTCCTGGTTTTGGAGAAACAATGGGTAAATCCCAGATTAACATATCCCCGGATTCGCAGCATTTTCCGGTGATTGTAACAACTTCAGTAACCTGCTCATACATTTTATTAGCTAGCACCGCCTCATAAACCGCCTGGTATAATGCTACCCTGGGATTATCGGTCATGCCCCCATCTACAGCCACATATTTCCTAATCCCTGGTAATTCTTTAACAGTACCTACGGTGTAAAGAGTAGTCCCCGCACTACCTACAATCGAACGACCAGGTTCCAGAATTAAATGGGGTAGTGGGTATTCAAGGGCAGTCAAACTCTCGCGAACCATCTCGCCAATCCTAGTAACAGCTTCCCGAATTGACATTGGTTTTTCCTCTTTATTATAACTAATACCTAGTCCGCCCCCAAGATCAAGTACTTGGGCCACATAGCCAGTTTGTTTCCTTACTTCTACTAAGAATTCTCCCATCACCTTAATGGCGGCTTCAAAAGGAGCAACTTCAAAGATCTGTGAACCAATATGGGAATGAAAACCCAAAAGTTTAATGTGAGGAGAACGTAGAGCCATCTTTACCGCATGTAAAGCTACTCCATCATTAATCCCCATCCCAAACTTGGAATCCTCCTGACCGGTCTGGTTATAAGTATGAGTATGTGCTTCGATACCCGGCGTTAGCCGGAAAATCACTCCTGGCCGGGTTCGGGTCTCAATAGCTAATTGGATCAGGGTCTCCAGTTCCATTAATCCATCAACCATAATCTGCCCCACTCCTTGACGAAGGGCAAAAAGTAATTCTTCATGAGATTTATTATTTCCGTGGAAATAAATTCGTTCTGGCGGAAACCCAGCATGAAGCGCGGTATAAAGTTCTCCACCCGACACCACATCCAAACCGAGCCCTTCCTGATAAATCAAGCCACAAATCGCTTTCGTTAAAAATGCTTTTCCCGCATAGATAACATCTGCATCAGGGTAGATCTCCCCCAGAGCTTGCAAATAATCACGGCAATTTGCACGGATCTTCTTCTCATCCATTACATAAAGGGGAGTACCATAATCTTTAACCAGATCGACAGCATCACAGCCGCCAATCTCTAAATGCCCTAAGTGATTAGTTGCGAAATCGCGCTGAAAAAATTCAGAGGCGGTCATTTTACTCCTCCTTAAACGACAACTCCTTACTAGAGTGTAACTAGCATATTTTATATTATACGGGCAGTAATCAAAAAGATCATTAGATCGGAATCTTACCCATTATTCAAATTTTCATTAATTTTATCATCGGCATCAAAGAAAAGTCAAGAATAGTTACTGTTAAACTAAAAACTTTCAATAGAAAGAAACAGCTTCTATCTTGAAGTTCATCACTGGTCACTCGTGTGAAAGTTTGCCGATGTTTAATCGAGCATCCCCATGTTCATCTTTTCGCTTGCCCCAGCAAGCCTGGAGTGAGGGAGTATCTAACAAACGAAACAACTTCCGCCAATAAATTCTTTAAGTATAGAATTAGAAGGCACTTCCTGCTCACTCAAGGGAGAGAAGTAAGCAGTAAACTTAAGCAATCTTTTTGCTTCACAGTATTCGGGGGAATCTGGTGGAATCGCGGTTAGCAACGGTTCCACATACCTTTTTAAAATAGCTAGTTCGTAAATAAGCGCGGAGTTAAACATAATATCAGCTTCTTCTTGGAAAGGAAAAATGTTTTTTTCTTCCCCTCTCCTTACCGCCGGCCAAAGGCGCAAAGTAGTCAAGGCGTCATGGGAACGGAATTGACTATCCCGGACTATCCTCCGAATTAAACGATTATCCGTTGTTGGAATCCGATTATGATTATCCATGTTTAACTGAGTTAAAGCACTAATGTATACTTTAAATTTACGATCTTTAGGAACTGATTGGGTAAGTTTTTCATTTAATCCATGAATACCTTCGATAATAATCGGTTGATCCGGTCTAATCTGAAGAATCTCTCCCCGGTATTCCCGTTTTCCTTGCATAAAATTAAAGCGGGGAATTTCTACCTTCTCACCCATGATTAAATCGGCTAGCTGCTCATTAAAAAGCTTCAGGTCAATAGCTTCTAAAGCCTCAAAATCCGGTTCTCCCTTTTCATTTAGAGGGGTAAACTCCCTACTAACAAAATAATCATCTAAAGAGAGCGAGATCGGTTTAACCCCATTAACCCTCAGTTGGATCGAAAGCCGCTGAGCAAAAGTGGTTTTTCCCGAAGAAGATGGACCGGCAATCATCACCACCCGGATCCGCTCTCGTTCTTTAGTAATCTCGTCGGCAATCTGAGCGATCTTCTTTTCTTGAAGAGCTTCAGCCAGACGAATTAAATCTCCCCCTTTTCCCTCTTCAACAATCCTATTAAGGGAAGCCACGTCACTAACTTGTAATACCTGACCCCATTTTTCATACTCATAAAAAACCCGGGATAATTTTCTCTGCTCAACAAAAGGAGGAACTTTTTCTTGAGAATGTTCAGAAGGAAAGCGTAGAATAAAACCAGGAAGATGAAAAACCAATTCAAACTCTTTTAAAAAACCGGTGCTTGGCAACATATAGCCAAAATAGTAATCATGGTACCATCCAGAGCGGTAGACCGAAACTTCGGGGAGTTGCTTATAGTTCATCAAGTTTACCTTGTCAGTTAACCCCTCTTGCTTAAAAAACTGAATCGCCTCTTCAAGAGAGACTTTTATCTTTTCAATTTTCTCATCGGCGGCAATAATCTCCTTCATTCGTTCCTCCACCCGCCGAAGATCTTTCTCCATTACGTGTCTCCCAATCTCCAACTCTCCATACAAACCCTTACTTAATGAATACATAATCTTAACCCGACAATCAGGGAAGATTTCCTTAGCAGCCCTAATAAAAACCATTTTTAGAGTACGTCGATAAATCCGAATACCATCGGTGCTTGATAAGTATACTGGCGTCAACTCCACATCTTTTTCCAGCCGGTAAGAAAGTTCCCGAAGATCATTGTTCACTTTAGCGGCTACGATCCGCGGATGACTCTGCCCAGGCCAAGCTGCTAGTATCTCCTGGATAGTCTGTCCTTTAGCAACTGTCTTTGTTCCATCCAAAAGCTTAACTTTAATTAAATCCATAGCAAATCCTCCTTATACTATTTGTTTGCGTCACGAATTTGGTAAGACCATGACCAATGTTAAGTTTCTCAACCAACAACTACTTACCGTTAAAAACTATTCTCCCAAAGCAACCAAAAAAGCACCTACAGAAATGCAATATAGTATAAATATAGTGGTTTTCCTTATTTCTGGTTTAGCACAGGCTATCAGCATAAAAACAAGAAAAAAAGAGAAAAAGATTGAACTTTACTACCAAATATGATAATATAATTATTGCTTCGCGTCTGTAGCTCAGGGGATAGAGCAACGGACTTCTAATCCGTAGGTCGTAGGTTCGATTCCTACCAGACGCGCCAGTAATGATAAAGGTTCCAGGCAATAAACTGTCTGGATTTTTTCTTTTTGCCGTTCAAATGCGGTTCTACTTATCTAGTATAAGTTTTCATTAACTAGATATCTTCTATATTTGTTGATCTTTCCCTTCATTAACCATAGTTGTTAGCAGGCAAAAGAATCAAGGAGGCAAACAACCTTCCTTTGTCTAGTTCTCTTGTCTCTGGTTAATAGAATCATCTAACCTCCTCTTTGGTAGCCTTCTTGGCGCCGCAATAAGTTTCTTAAGCAGACAAAGATGCTCATTACAATGCTGACATTTTAAATTTTCATTACTTTTTTCAAAAAAGCGTTGGGGATATTTCCAAAATACAAACTCCCACCAAACTAATAAAACTAGCGCTATTAAAACTAAACTCCACGAGAAAATGCTCCGGATAAAAATCAACGGTGTACAGAACATCATTGAATCCCAATTAAAGATACGACACGTTATACAGCAACGGTTTTCCATAATAAAAGACTGAAAAGGACAGAACAATACCACACAAATCAAATCGCCCACAAAATAAAATAAAGATAATAACACCATTTCACTTTCACTTAACACCTTGGTAAAATACAAAATGGCGATGAGCGCATTTCCACCAAACCAGCCAGCAAATACTTTTTTAGCGGCTATATTCTCCTGTTTTTTCCAGTTCGTAATCTCTACTTTAATCGGCATTCTTTCGCTTGCCCGATAGTTAGCTTTAAATTGTTTACGACAACCGATACTTGTTATTTTTTGCGGAAAAAACTTTGAAATCATTTCGACGGCAAGTATCATCCACAAAAGATGCAAAGGCTTGATACCGTTCTTTAAAGATAAACCCTTTGAAATAATCAAACTGTTCTTATCCCTTAAATATATTTGAATAGCAACCATCAATACCCCAATTCTAACTACCAGTCTTGCGCAATAGATTTTGAACATGATTTACTTAGTTCTCCTGCAATTTTTTCGAAGTAAAGGAATTGCGACAAGCATTGTAGATTTATCTTGTGGTCAAATTTAAAATAATTTGATTAGGCAATTCCTAAAGCAATAATTCTTCTTCTAAGCATCCATCTCGTCAACTTCAAAAGATATTTTCTATAATAAACCTTCTTTTCTCAATTTATTCAATTTCCCCCATTTCACTTAATATCTCATTAAGTTTTTTTATTCCCCTCATAATAATATTAAAATCCTGTTCAGTTTTAGCCTCTAGTATCGAGGCGTATTTTTCTTGAAGCGCCAAATCTATTTTTTTTATCGTCTCCTTTCCCAATTCAGTAAGGACTGGTTTGACAAAACGTTCATCTTTCGAACTACGGATCCGTTTGATAAAACCCGTCTTTTCTAACTTCTTACAGATTGTTGAAGCATTTCCACTAGTTAAACCTACCTTGCTTGCTAAACTTCCTACTGTGGATAGTTCATTCTCTTCAATTTCAATCATGATGCGTAACTGCAACATCGTTAAACCGAAAGACTCGACCATAGGCCGAAAGACAACATCCATCCCCATTCTGATCAGGCGAATCAAGTCCCAAACCTCATTCTTGAATTCTATTCCTCTCATTTTGCTTCTCCTCTTAATAACTGAGGGAATTGCATAATTACCAAAACTTCTATTTAACCGATCTGGGAAATGCCTCCTTATGCAATTCCTTAAACTATGTTTAACTCATAACATCTTTATTTAATACATATTATATTTTATAATTATTTTTTGTCAACAAAAAAGAGAAAGAGGCAAATCAAAAGAAGAAAGCTGTCCAAAAGAGACAGCTTTCTTTTTGTGAAAAGAGAGGAACCATTGAACCCATCAATCCATTCGCCTTACCCGTTCTCCACCAACCTATTGTCTTGTTCATTAAGTGGTAAAAGTAGTTCGTCTAGCTTTTTCTCTTCGTTTAAATCGATGATCTTCCCCAAGTCTAAAATTAAAATTAGTCTTTCCTTTAGTTTACCCACTGCTCGTAGGTACTTGGTCTTTTCCCGAGAAGTAAACTCCGGCGTTTGTTGAATCTTCTCCTTTGGCAGGTTTTGAATATCTGAGACTCCGTCTACAGTTATCCCCATAATCCTACCAGTAAACTCAATAACTACTATGACACTAAAATCCTTGTTACTAGCAGCATCAATCCCAAATTTCTCCCTCATATTCAAAACAGGGATAACCTCACCTCTAAAGTCAATGACTCCTTCCACAAAGCTGGGAGCATGCGGAATCTTAGTCGGTGGTGTGTATCTGATAATCTCTTGTACACTAAGAACATCCAGGCCAAACTCCTCATCTCCAACGGTAAAGATGATTAGTTGTTCCTCGTTTTCCGAGCCTGTTAACTGTAAGTTTAAAATATCTAAGGTATTATCTGTTCCCGCCATAGAGCAATCCCCCTATCAAAATCGTTCCAAACTATCTTGATGAAATTTTCCTGTTTTATCTGCACGTTCTTGAACAGACATACCTTTTTTTATTCCCCCGTCTGTATCTTTTATATCTTTCACTTTCTGCTGGGGTTTTTCACTCTCCCCGACTTTAAACTGCGCAACCTCGTTACGTAAATTCTCCGCTTCGGCATCTAATGCTTGACTGGTAGCGCTGATCTCTTCCACCATAGCAGCGTTTTCCTGTGTTACCTGATTAAGCTGCTCGATCGAGGTCTGTACCTGTCCAATAGCACCGGACTGCTCGCGCATGGCCGCGGCTACTTCCACAATGACGTCAGAAGTTTTTTTAGTATTCTCCACAATTTTTTTTAGCATCTCGGAAGATTTTTGAATCATGACATTACCGCGATCCACCCGTTTTACACTTTCATTGATTAGATTCTCAATCTCTTTAGCAGATTCAGCGGTCCTACCGGCTAAATTTCGAACTTCCGCTGCCACGACGGCAAAACCTCGGCCCTGCTCCCCGGCGCGAGCCGCCTCAACGGCAGCATTTAAGGCCAATAAGTTAGTTTGGAAAGCAATATCATTAACTACCTTGATAATTTCGGCAATCTGTTTACTACTGTGCGAGATCTCATTCATAGCCTCGATCGTCTCTTTGATTGATTCATCACCTTCATTAACTGTTTCCAAGGTAACTTGAGAAATTTGATTTGCTTGCTCTGAGTTAGCGCCGACTTGTTTGATGGAAGAGGTGATCTCTTCTATCGTGGAGGTGATCTCTTCTAAAGAAGCAGCCTGTTCCTGAGTACGCTGAGAGAGGTCCTGATTACCGTCGGCAATCTGATGGGAAGCGACTTGAACACTCTCTGAGGAACTAATAACCATAGTAAGAGCATCCTTAAGTTGAGCCGTTGTATGATTCAATTGAGCACCCATCTCTCCAAGCTCATCTTTACGATTAATTTCAAAATGGACCGTAAAGTCTCCGGCAGCCATTACCCCCAATTTCTCATAAACCTTCAGCAATGGTTTGGTCATAGAACGAGCAAACAAATAGCCAATAAGACCCACGATGACGACGATCAATACAGTCAGTCCGAAAACGATTTTTTGCAGTATACTAATTGACGCAAACGCTTCTTCATAATCGACTTGCAGAGTAAAACCTACCATTTGCTCACCAAGAATAAATGTACTACTATTACCGATTACTTTCTTCCCGTATATATCATCATAGATAAAAACTTCATTAAAATCAGAATTACCAAGGGAGATTTCCCTAGTAACCTTTTCCACGGCTAAGGTATGAACCTTGGTCTTTAGCACTTCCACTCCCTGCAACTGAAAACGGGGTACCGTCAACAAGGTGCGATTAACATCGGTGAGAAAAGCATCCGCCGTTTTTCCAAAGGACTCTAAACCGCTGGTTATCATCTCGCTGATCTTTGAAGCATCTAAGAACAGAACCATTACCCCTGTAATCTCGCCTGACACTCTGTTACTGTATACTGGTGTTGCAATAACCACACCAAGTCCATTTAAGAAGTCAGAGTAAAAAATCTCCGAAGTGTTGGTCATGCCCATCATAGCCTTTTTAAAGTAGTCTCTACTACTCATATCGTCGTTTATCCGTAAACTATCAGTAGCACTTATTGTTTTTCCTAAATTGTTGATTACTGCAATAAGAGAGAAATCATTTTCTTCCTGTGTTTTCCTGAGATACGGCATTAAAATCTCCGTATTCCTATCATTCCATTCCTCTAGCGAGCGCTTCTCATAATAGTTAAGGCTTTCGTAGACATCCCTAGTAACAGACATTATCACAGCCGTATTTTTCTGAGCTTCAAACCAGTTTCCTACGATGATTCTTAGTTGGTCTTGATACATGTTAATGTCAGTTTCCACCCCGTGGATCAGCGATTGCTTTGAGAGCGAATAAGAGACTAGCGCCATAATCAGCATTGGTATCAATCCAATAATCAGAAAAAGAATAATCATTTTTGGTCCAATTTTTAGTTTGTTAAACATAATAAAACCTCCTTATTGCTTTCTTCATTCCTTTTTCATTCTAAAATTCTATCATTACTAAAACAGGCGCTCCTATCCTTTCATTACTCCCCTTTCCAACATATCAAATTTACTAAATACATCGACATTAAACTAGAAAACTAAATACCAAATCTAACTTTGCAAGAACTAAATGGTATTTTTCGAAATACAAGCATTTAAGTGAATGGAAGTTTACCACTAGCTCGACTTTTCTTAATTTACAACCTTGATTGCACATTAGACTTATTTTTACAAAATTTACCATGTCTCCTGCTCTTACCACCTTACTGCCACATTTTGTGCAATAAAAATCACTCCATATAAGCTTTGCCCCATATAGGAGTGACTAAAGAGAACTTTCTTTTTGCTAATTAAAATCTGGGGAATCCCTCAACAGAAACCCCAAAAAAGAGTTAATCACATCTTTCTTTTGTTCCGACCATATTTTTGTCTTAAGACAAAATTAATCATAAACATGCAAGTAATTTAAAGCCTGTTATTGCCAAATCAAAGGCCTACTTAAGTCGGAATTGACCCGGCTACTAGTTCGGCTAAAAAGTTTAGATCACTTTCACCTTCATAGCTAAATCCGCCCGTCTTCTAGTTTGCAAGGGAACTAGAGGGTTAGAAAGGGAACCATATTTTTCGACTATTCTCTGGAGTTTATGTCTGGCCCTGGTTTTCGCATTATCAATAACTTTGCTTTCTAAAGCTAACATCTTGCCAATCTCTCCGCAATTTAAACCTTGAAGATACATAGATAGAACAGTATATTCAATTTTAGTAAGATTGGCCTTAAGCACCTCAATTAAACGTCTAGTGGTCAACTTCTCAATTACCAATTCTTGGGGATCAAGTGAACAAAAATCGATAATATCCAGTAATCTTTTGGATTCATCGGCATCCAAATACCGGCATAATGAGATCGTATTGACGGTAAATTGATATTTAGCAGTAGTAAAGTACTTTTGTATATTTAATATTTTCCTTAAGATACAGATATAAGCAAAAGTGCTAAATTTAATTGCGTACTGCTCTCCGTCATAATCTTCAATGGCTTTTAACAGACTGATTAAGCCTTCTTGTATTAAATCCTCAAACTCATACATCTTGTTAAACTTCTTTTTTACAATATGTTTTACCATTGGAATATATTTATGAATAAGTTCTTCTTTAGCCTCCCCGTCCTGACCATTTCTTATTTTGCTTAACAGCTCCAGATCTCTCTTTTGGTTCGGAGTGGTCACTATATCACCCCCTGCAGGTAAAAAAGTAGATTAATGTGAGTTCTGTTAAATTATATGGTCAGGTTGTCCTTAATATGCCCGAAAAAAGAAAACGCCCAACCGGGCGTATTAGTACTATCTTGGTTGAACAATAAATCTAATGGCTGTTCTTTCCTCCCCATCAATCAGTATCTCGGAAAAGGCCGGGATACAAATTAAATTAATACCATTGGGGGCTACATAACCCCTGGTTATTGCTATGGCTTTGATACTTTGATTAACGGCGCCAGCTCCTACCGCCTGAAGTTCAGCACAATTTTTTTCCCGTATAACTGCTGCCAAGGCGCCAGCTACCGATTTAGGATTGGAGCCAGCAGAGACTTTTAGTATCTCCAAAAAGTTAACCCCCCTACTTATAATCCTATTTTAAATATAAGGTATATATAATGTTAATTCCACAGTTAACTAAAAATTCCTCCTTAGTTCCTATTTCCCATCCCAAATATTTATTCCAATATTTTTAAAGCTTTCTCGGCAGCCTCCTGTTCAGCCTCTTTTTTACTTTTTCCGCTCCCTTTTCCTAATAATCGATCTTCATCATAAACCGCTACCGAATAAACCCGATTATGGTCCGGTCCTTTAGCGCTTAGTAATTTATATTTAGGAGCAGAACCTTTACTTTGTAAAGTTTCTTGTAATAGGGTTTTGGAGTCAATAGGCTGGTTATACTTATTCATTTGCGCAATAAGTGGTTCCCAAAGATTAATAATAAACTCTTTAACCCGCTCCCATCCATACTCAAGATAAATAGCAGCAATCAATGCTTCCATCGCATCAGCCAATAACGACCTTCTTTCTCGGCCACCCGATTTGTCTTCACCAACACCTAATAATAAATAATTTCCCAGCTCTATTCTTTTAGCAATCCCAGCAAGACTATGTGAACTAACCAGATAAGCTCGCCATTTAGACAGGTCTCCCTCAGACTTATGGGGAAAATTTTTATAAATATATTCACTAATCACTAAGGATAAAACTGAATCCCCCAGAAATTCCAAACGTTCATTTGATTCTCCTCCTGTTTCATGAACAAAAGAACGATGAGCAAGCGCCCGTTTAAGTAACAAATAGTTTTGTTTGAAGAGACCCAGTTTTTGAGCAAATTCATTTAATTCTTTTAAAGGTTCTTCTGAGTTCATCATCTTCGTCCTTTTTTAAAAATATTTCTGCGCTTCAAGTAATCTTTCACGCCGGCTACTACCAGTCACTTTAAAATCCATATCAACTGGTTCCCCTATACTAGGGGAACCAGTTAAACTATTCATATTTAGCAAAAGCTAAAGAAGCATTATGACCACCAAAACCAAAAGAATTAGAGAGAACATGTAAAATCGCTTTTCTTCTAGGTTCGTTAGGAACATAATCCAAATCACAATCCGGATCAGGATACTCATAATTTGTGGTCGCTGGTATAATCCCCTGTTTTAGCGCTAATAAACAGATAATTGCCTCTACGCCACCGGCAGCCCCTAATAAATGTCCAGTCATTGATTTGGTAGAACTAACAGCTAATTGAGAAGCATGATCTTTAAACAGCAGTTTGATCGCTTTAGTTTCCAATAAATCATTCTGTATGGTAGAGGTGCCATGGGCATTAATATAATCTACTTGTTCCGGCTCCCAACCAGCGTCTTTGACCGCCATTTGCATGGCTTTCATCGCTCCTATCCCTTCCGGGTGTGGAGAAGTGATATGATAAGCATCTCCAGACAGGCCATAACCGGTAACCTCACCGTAAATCTTAGCTCCCCTGGCGAGAGCATGTTGGAGTTCTTCTAAGACCACAATTCCGGCGCCTTCACCCATCACAAAACCGTCTCTTTTGGCATCAAAAGGCCGACTAGCTTTTTCCGGATGATCATTCTGCTTAGATAAGGCGCCGGCTGAGCTAAAACCAGCCATCGCCAATCCAGTAATTGTAGCTTCCGCGCCCCCGGCAATCATCAGATCCGCATCCCCATATTGTATGATCCTTAATGCCTCTCCAATCGCATGAGTACTGGAAGCACAGGCAGTAACCGCCGCTAAATTCGGGCCTCGCGCCCCGGTAAAAATCGAAACCTGCCCGGAGGCCATATCAGGAATAATCATCGGAATAAAAAAGGGACTTACTCGCCGCGGTCCTTTTTCCATTAAAGTTCGGGCTTGATCTTCAAAGGTTTTGATTCCTCCAATTCCAGAACCAATTAACACCCCCACGCGGTGGGCATTCTCCTCGGTAATCCGCAATTTACAATTATCAAAAGCCTGTTTAGCCGCAACGACGGCAAATTGAACAAAGCGATCCATTCTTCTGGCTTCTTTTTTCTCTAGATAATCTGTAGGAAGAAAATCTTTGATCTCGGCAGCAATTTTTGAATCAAAATCCGTAGTATTAAAAGATTCTACTCGCGAAATACCCGATTTTCCATTAAGAATATTTGACCAGAAAGTCTTAACATCAAGACCAAGAGAAGAAATAACCCCAAGTCCAGTTACTACTACTCTTCTTCTCATCTGTTTCACCTCTTTTACATTAAAAGAATTCTCCAATGATAAAATACCCCACCTTTAAGGCGGGGAAAAACAAAATAAGTCCAATTTGTTTAAAGTCCCGAGATTTCCCGGGACTCAACTACTACTAAGCATTTTCCTTAATATATTTCACCGCGTCACCAACAGTAGCAATTTTTTCCGCATCCTCATCAGGAATTTCAGTCTCAAATTCCTCCTCGAGGGCCATAATTAATTCAACTATGTCCAAAGAATCTGCGCCTAAATCATCCACAAAAGAGGCCTTCTCTGTCACCTCTTCCTCCTCTACACCGAGCTGTTCAATAACTATTTCTTTTACTTTCTCTAAGATTTTATCCAACAACTTCACCTCCTTCCACAATTCATAACAACTTTATATTAAATTAAAGTTTAGAGTATAGCAACTAAATTTATAGCCGTTACATCACCATTCCACCGTCGATATTTAACACTTGACCCGTAATATACTCTGCGTCCGGCGACACTAAGAAAACTACCGCTTTTGCTACGTCCACTGGAAGTCCAAGCCTAGATAAAGGGATCTGTTTTTCTAAATCTGCTTTAACATTATCCGGTAAAACTTCGGTCATCTTCGACTTGATAAAACCAGGAGCCACTGCATTAGCGCGAATACCCCTAGCGCCTAATTCTTTAGCTACAGATTTAGTAAAGGCAATAACGCCAGCTTTGGAAGCGGCATAATTGGCTTGCCCTGCATTGCCAATCTCTCCGATTACAGAAGCAATATTAACTATTTTCCCAGTTCTTCGTTTAATCATATGTTTAATTGCTGCTTTAGTCAAGTTAAAAGTACCAGTAAGATTGATAGAAATAACTTTCTCCCAATCTTCCTCAGACATGCGCAATAATAAATTATCCCTGGTAATACCAGCATTATTCACGATAATATCTACTTGGCCAAAACGTTCCACTGTTGTTTCCACAATCTGTTGAGCCTCAGAAAAGTTTGAAACATCACCAGTCAGAGAAAAAGTTTCAAAGCCTTGTTTACTCATTTCTTCAGCTGTCTCATGAACCACAGGAAGAAGATCAGCCAGAACGACCTTTGCTCCTTCTGCCGCTAAAGCTTGGGCAATGGCCTGACCAATCCCGCGAGCAGCTCCTGTAATGATGGCTACCTCCTGAGCTAACTTCATATTACTAAACCTCCTTTAATTTTGCAAGTATTTTTTTAAATCCTCGGTTTCCCTTATAAAATAGGTATTTGCTTTGGAAAATGTTTTTTTAACCATTCCAGAGAGGATCTTCCCCCCGAGCTCTAAAAATAAATCACAATCTAATGAGGCCAATTTCTTAATAGTTTCTTCCCACCGCACCGGGGAATAAATTTGTTTCTCTAATAAAAGAGGAAGTTGGTCTGAGGATAAAACCTCCTCAGCAGTTACATTAGAAATGATCGGAGTTTTAATCGGTAAAAAGCTTGTCCTTTTTAAGTCTTCCCTAAATTTTTCGGCAGCCGGTTTCATCATACTGGAATGAAAAGCTCCTTGTACCTCTAAAGGAATCACCTTTCCTCTGCCACTTTGCTTGATACGGGCAGTTAGTTTAGTCACTAGCTCCTTTTCTCCTGAGACTACGGTTTGTACGGGAGAGTTGAAATTCGCAAGTTCAATAATACCTTCTGTTTGTAAGTCTTCAACCATTCCTGCCAAGTCAGTCAAAGGGAGATTTAAAATGGCAGCCATTCCCCCGTTAACAGAAACCGCAGCCATATGTTCAGCTCTTTTCCTCACCAAAGACAAAGCATTAGCATAGGTAATAGCCCCGGAAGCAATTAGCGCAGCATATTCCCCGAGGCTATGCCCTGCTACCCAGGTAGGTTCGAAACCTTCTTCTTGAAGTAAGCTAAAAATGATATATTCGACAGTAAGAATCGCTGGTTGGACTATCTTAGTCTTTGTTAGCTCCTCAAAAGGACCTTCAAAACAGTATTTTCGGAGCGGTAGACCTAATATCTCTTCGGCTTCCAGAAAAATAGATTTGGCTAAAGTAAAATCTTGATATAAAGAATGACCAATCCCAACATACTGACAACCTTGACCCGGAAAGATAAAGGCCACTTGTATAGACATTGGATACCTCCTCTTAATGCTCTTCAAGCGATGTGCGAATTTTTTCGATAATATCTTGTTCTACGCCACTGGCAGCAGCTTTAATAGCGTTTTTAAAAGCTTTAGCATCAGAACGACCATGGCTAATTATACTTACCCCTTTAACTCCAAGCAGAGGAGCGCCGCCATACTCTGAATAGTCAAAGCTCCCCTTTAACTCTTTCAGACTGGGCTTGATAATTAGAGCGCCCATTTTAGTCAAAGCCGAACCCATCAAAGCCTCCTTCATCTTTTGGAAAAGGGCAGAAGCCATCCCTTCAGCAAATTTCAGAATAATATTCCCCACAAATCCATCGCAGACGATTACCTCTGCCCGACCCATGGGAATATCATTACCTTCAATATTTCCAACAAAATTAAGGTTGCCATCTTTCAATAGCTGATATGTTTCTTGAACCAATCTGTTCCCTTTTGATTCTTCTTCCCCATTACTTAAAAGACCAACCCTGGGCGAAGATAAACCAAGAACGGCTTCAGCATAAATCGAACCCATAATCCCGAATTGAAGAAGGTCTTTAGCATCATTTTCCACATTAGCGCCAGCATCCAAAAAAACCGTAACTCCATTAACTGTCGGCATTGGGATCGCAATCGCCGGCCTTGAAATACCCTGAATCCTTCCTAAGATAAACAAGGAAGCTGTCATCGCCGCTCCAGTGCTACCCGCCGAAATTACTGCATCAGCCTCTCCATTCTTAACTAAAAGGTTCGCCACGACAATAGAAGAGTCCCGTTTTTTCCTGACCGCAATTGCCGGTTGTTCTGTAATTTCAACAACCTCTCGAGCTTCCTTGATCGTAATGAGCTCTTTAGGATAATCTTCATATTGAGACAACTCTTGGTTTATTTCTTCGCTTCTGCCGACTAGGACAGAAGCAATCTTTGCTTCCTTGGCCGCTAAAACGCTACCAAGAACAGGTTCTTTAGGAGCGTAATCTCCCCCCATGGCATCTACTGCTATTCTCATTTTGCACCCCCCTTTAAGGTTTTAATCAAATATAGAATGAGTATAACAGAGATAAAAGAACGAGTAAAGTTATTATTATACTATTTTGGATTTTTTATCTTAGGTAATTTAGCAATTATTAATTCTATAAAGATACTATTGTTATAAAATAAAATTATTCCATCTCCTTCTTTTCTAGCCTAAGGAGTTGCAGAATTCAATAATTTGAGGCTTCTCGAAGAGCCTTACTTAAAGTTAAATCGTTCGTGATCTGAGAAGTAGCCACAGTGAACGCTAACTTATAAGAAAAAAAGGTCTTTTACGACCTTTTCCCCTTATCATTAGCTTTTGGTATTTATTACTTGGCGCCCCCGATAATATCCACAACTAGGACATACCCGATGCGATAATCTCGGCGCCTGGCATTGTTCACAGCGAGACAATGTCGTAAGTTTTAATTTCCAATGAGTTCTTCGCATTTTTCCTCTAGTTTGAGAGTGCCTACCTTTTGGATTGGCCATCACTTCCACCTCCTTCTTGTTCCTTCCACTTAAGGAGATTTGCCAATCTGGGGTCAAAAACGTCTTGCTGACACTTACAGGTTTGAGTATTAAGATTTAAGCCGCAAACCAGACAAAGCCCCTGGCAATCGGGAGAACAAAGGTTCTTCATCGGTATCTTCAGGTTAATAGTTTCTAGTAAGGTTTCGGTTAAATCAAGTTCATCCCCTAGATAGATCTTATCCCCGTCCTCTTTTTCACAGCTGTTATTAGCAGGCAGAAAGTTATCTGTAATCTCTGTTTCCAAATAAGACCTAACCTTTTCCAAACAGCGGTCACATATCATTTCATAACTCCCTGCCATCTTGCCTTTAACCTGAAAACCTTGGTTAATATTAGTCACCTGAAGTTCTAATTCCCAAGGGTTAATCAACTCCAATAACCTGTCGCCTACCCCAGTAAGATTAGGTAAAACGATCTTGCCCTGAATTTCTATAGTTTGTCCAGGTTGATCTTTGATGGGGGAAATATCTACCTTGAAAATTGATTCCATTTAAACTCACCTCTGTATTATAAACGAGTAAGGGATTAGTTGTCAATTTTATCTTCAATTTTAGGAAAATTAAAGGGGATTGTCTATTTTTCAAAGTCTCAATCAGAATATATTGTAATTTAACCTAAAATTATAAAGATTAGAGAATCTCAAGTTGGATTATCAAGATCATATACATAAGTTTCAATTTCTGTAACAACTAATCCCTGTACCATAGAAGGTCATGGTGAAGGTAGAAAAATACCCGCCACTCCTAATATTCCTAAAATGATCGTTAAAATTCTATTGGTTCTTTTTTCTTTTTCTAACTGTACTCTTAAGTCATCAATTGCTGCGGATTGCTTTTCCTGTGCGCTTTCGAGACTCACAAATTTTCCTTCTATACTGTCCACTTGTCTCTTTTCCTTTAAAATATCAGCCGCAATCTTAGTAATCTCACTCTGCAACGCAGCAATTTCTCCCCGAAGTGCTTTTGCTTCATCGGAAAGAAGTTTTATACCAGAAGTATTCTTAGTCTGATCTTCAGCTAAAATCATCTTTCCTTCCTCTATTTTGCTCAGACGTTCCTCCAATTCTTTATTTTTAACGGTAAGTAATACTAATTCATTCTGAAATTCATTGGAAAGTTTTCTTAATAAGGTAACATCTTCCCGTCCGGCTGGCGTAACCCCTTCCCCTATATTGACTAGCATTTTAGCTACAACCATCGCCAAGGTATAACGATTGACAGCATTGTTTCCTTGGAAGGTCCCATCTTCATAAAGTTCTAAATAACCACCATCTACCAACTTCTTAACCGCTTGATAAGCCCATTCAGGCACATCAGAAAACGGGCGACCTGCTACCACCGGAACAGCAATCAGGAGCATAGTTAAAACCGCTACTACTACTTTTAACTTCCATTTACTGGTCAACGTTATATGATACACTCTGGACTCCTCCTTTCTCATTTATGACTAACCCCAACCCCTTTACCTGATAAGAGGGGATTTTATCCAGTTTGCTTTGCAGTTGGATATTAAGGGGGGCGATCGCGAACTCACCAGGTTTAGTCCCTAACTTACAATAGATCGTTGCAAGTAAAGAGCTGTCTCCAGCAGATGAAGTTCTTTCGCCACCAATTTTAACGATCTTCCCCTCAAAACCGTTTATTGTTCCCGAATGCCAAGGGGTCATGGTTTTATTTTCAATAAAGAATAATCCTCTCGATACCCTAATTATCTCCATAAATTCCGGATTATATATTAAATCAAATTCTACCCCAGTAAGCATCGGTAGATTCTCCGCTCTGACTTCCATTGCTAATAGTTCACCAACTTTTGGCGGAGTCAATGGCACTAAATGGATCTTCGAGATGAGAACAGGTAGTTGTATTCCCGCAATATACATCACCGGTTTAGTTGAGTTGGACTCAAATTGAACACCAAGATAGGTCCGCTTTCCAATTCCGGCTGGTGTTAGATACCAGGTTAGCTTATATTCTTCTCCTGGCTTCAAATTACCCACGTACCTGCGGAGAATCTCTTTGGGAGCTGGTTTCATCCCTTCACCTAGTTGCAAGCTGCCAATTACTCCAAAGGCTTCCGATTCGCCAGTATTTCTTATGGTAGCGGTAAGCGGATAAGGAGCAGGAACAACCCGCTCATCTTCAATTTTGAGAGTTGGCGGTGGATTAACGGCCAATATTAATTTAGGAGGTCCCACAACCCTAATACTTCTTTCTACTTTGTTTTCCGGAATGTTAATGGCAGAAGCTACTACAGAAAAAGGAGAAAGCATACCAATAATATTCCCGGTTGGCTTTACCTCCCAATGTAACTGAGTCATCTCCCCCGGATCTAATTTTCCAATATAAATTTCCGGAGGTTTTTTTTCGGCAAGGACAAGTCCCGGTGGTAAATTAAGACGAGCTCTCGTACTCATAGCCGGACTAACACCAGTATTTTGAATATAGGCAACGATCGAGAAGGAATTGCCATTTTCCGATAATATGACTTGAGCCGGGGAACTAGCTCCTATTTGGAGGTGGCCAGGAACGACTGTCACCCCTCCCAGTCCATAGTATAAAACATAAGTAGCGCTACCCGCAGCCGGCAGAGTTACGGGTTTCCAGAGATATACGGCGGCGCTATCCAACTCAAACTCACCGGCGCGGGTAAAGTCGCGTTCCGGCACTAATGGTACCTCCCAATGGGAGTCCGCTACACTACCCCAGTTGGTAAAGTACAGAAAATCAGGAGGAGTAGCTTCCCTTCCTTTTAGAGTACCCTGAGCAATCACTTTGGGATCGGTTAGTGTATCAAAAGCCTGCCAAAACTCGGGGAGTCCACTCTTCTCAATCACGGAATCAGTCTGGATGGCGGTTTCTCCGATTCGAAAAGGCGCTCCATCGTTCTCCCCTAGCATGGTGTCAATTACTACCCGGAGCCCAACTTCATGGGGAAGATCATCCCTGTTAACCAAGGAATATTTGATCTTGGCAGTATCAGGATAACCAGTAGTAGTACTCTCGACAATCGATATTTCTTGTGTTACATCTACCGCTCCATACCGACAGGTCATCGTAATACTCCTTGTTTCTTGGTTCCAAACCGGAGGGCTAATAACCGTTCCATATTCTCCGGTTCCACCCGAGCGTTTTTTAGTCTTACCCCCAAATATGTAATTATTCTCATCTATCCGGAGCGTAGTAAAAGAAGTCCAAGGTTTTTCGTACCCATAGATTAAAGCTTTTTCTTCATCTCCAGAACGCAGAGGATCTCCTCCTGTCACCTTAATTCCAAATCTTCCGGTGGCATCGGATGAATTACTAACAGCAACCGCGATATACTCGTTTTCTAGTATTAAGCGGTCAATATTCTTGGTAAAAGAACCTGTCACTGGCTGTTGCTCGCTAGGTTCAACCACAGATGTTGGCATTTCTCCTCGGCTCCCAGGAGTAGTAAGAAAAAACACTAAACATAATAGTACGATCAGAAGGACTTTTTTCCCAGTCTTCCTTTCCAACCTATTCTCCTCCTTCTTCAGTTGAAAGGTAGGCTGCCTCCCCAAGAAATCTCGATTCTACCTCGTTATTAAAAAAACTGACTTCCACTCGTATTTTATAAGGTTTGGAGGCTGGCTTAAACTTCCATTCTTTTGCTTTAAACATCTTTAGGCAATGCTCATCTAATTCCGGATGACCAGAAGAAACTGTAATCAAAGGCTCCTTCAAAAGTACTCCTTCAGAAGAAAGGTATAGCTCCAACTGGACCTTTCCTTCTACTCCTCTATGTTCTGCGCTTTTAGGATAAGAAAAACGGGGGGTAAAAACAACCATACCTCCGGCCCCTCCTAACGGAGGTAAGGAAGGAGCCACCGGAGTCTGCTCTTCTCCAATTTCATGATGCTCCGCGCTTTGCTCATTAATTTCTTCTGCTCTTTTTTCTACTACTTCTCCTGGTTCAGACTTAGTTTCTCTAGCCGCTGGGTTTTCCTGATGTACCTCCTCCACCCTGGCCGTTATCTCCTCCGTAGAACGATTAGGTGGTTTCTCCGGTGGCAGCGCCTTTGGAGTCGGTTTTTCTTCCAGGGTGACCTTTCGCTGCACAGGTTCTCGCTCCACCTGTGGAGATTCAATCTCGATCAGGCGGGGATGGACAAGAATATATTCCGGATTATTTCCACTCGAACCCCAGATCCCATTCGCTTTAATCAGAAAAAAAAGGGCGTGAAACCCCACGGCCAGAAGAAATGACCCAACCATTCTAGTGAACTCTCTGGAGCGGAGTTTTTCCATAACTAAACCTCCTACAACCGCTTGTTATTCTTTTCCACCCCAAAGGCTGGCTGTGAAACCCCTGCGGTAGTTATCGCTTCCATCACAGTAATCAATTTTTCGTAAGTAACTTTTGAATCGGCATTAATAATCACTAGTAAATTAGGGTCTTTAGCCGCTAATGGCGCCAACGTCTGAGTGAGTTTTGCTAAGGAAATTTGTTCAGCGCCATAAAACACTGTTTCTTTACGGTCAATAGTTACCACTACCCGGTTTTGCTCAAAGCTCACCGCCTGACTGGAACTGGGTAACTCAATTGGTATTCCAGAGACTGCTGTCTTGAAAGTCGTAAAAAACATAAAAAAGACTAGTAAAAAGAAGATCACATCAATCATCGGAACAATATCCAAGCGGGGGCGTCTTGCTTTCCGGTTGAACATCATTGTTGTTCACCCCTGTTTCCGTAATTATCCAGAAACTCTTTACTCATTTGATTCATGATTCTCAGCTTTTTATCAATGATCCCATTTAACCAGTGCATCAGAAAGAGTGAGGGAATGGCAATCATTAAACCAAAAGCGGTAGTAATTAAAGCTTCCGCGATCCCCCGACTGAGCGCGGCTGCCGAGGGCAAACCCTGGGCGGCAGATAAAACATTGAAACTTTTAATAATTCCGGTAACAGTCCCCAACAAACCCAGTAAGGGAGAAGCAGTAATAATGACATCTAAAAGACCTAAACCCCTCTCCATCTTCTTAACTTCCAGTTCGCCGGCTTCCTTAAGATTAGCCTCGACTTGCTGCCGTTCTTTCCCAAAATATAATAAGCTAGCCTGAAACATACGCGCGACCGGTTGATTCACTTTTTGTAAATATTGGATCGCTTCCAGAGGAGCCTCTTTTTCCATCATTCTAAAAACTATTCTTCTGATTTCATCTAAATCCCCACGCTGACTTAAAAAAAACCATAGGCGCTCGATAGTAATAGTAATAACCATCACCGAACATAGTAATAAAGGGTACATTACTGGGCCACCACTTACAAACAATTGCCACATTTTCTTCTCCTCCTAAGCACTAGATTGCTTCCTAAATAATCCCTAAACATCAAGAAACTTATTTTTTCTATAAGACTTTGGTTTTTAACGTTAATATTGTAGAAAAATACTGGGTAGTCGCTCACGCTGGCTACCG
>DHOO01000023.1:548-20066 GCA_002409975.1 Firmicutes bacterium UBA5388 | reverse complement strand
TTCCCTTGTAATCCTGGTGATGGCTATCTTTACTTTCATTTCACCCTTAATTAAAGCGCGGAAAAAAACAGCTAATCAGGTAAGCGCTTAAGTTTTTTGCGGCGTGGATTTAGATTAACGCCTGAAGATTTACTGTTAACACCTTCATCTTTGAAGGTGTTAACAGTATAAAATACGGAAAGGACCGAAGCTCTGCAATGAAATCTGTATTTTACGGATCGGCCTGCTCAGCTGATCAGTTACACCTTAAATAATAACGCCAACGGTGACCGATGGAAGATCATTGTCGTGCTCTTTAATGCCGGGAGCAAACAGGAAAAAGTCAAGCTATGATTAGGACTTTTTAAAGTAGCTTAACATTAAAGCCTTGTTGTTGCAAAATACTGATGATACTTTGATCGCCAACTAAATGACCAGCATGTATTAGTATGAAATAAGTATCACTGGTAGCTAATAACTCTGAAATTTGTTCTGCCATCTTTCTATTTCTTTCAAAATAGACTTTTTCATAGATCTCACGGTAAATGGGGTCTTTTTGTAGATCTTGAAATATCATTTTTTCGAGGTTTTTTAAATCCCCGGACCACCAAGCAGCGACTAAGTTCCTTGCTTTGCTCTCCAGATCTGAAGTTAATGTATCTACAAAAGCAGTTTTCTCAGTATTGGCGGAGAATTGCGCCCAGAGGGTAGCTTGAAACGCAGCGGTTTCTAAGCCTACTATCTCCTTGTCTCCCGCTTTATTCAGGAAATATAAATCTACCCCTTGTTCGGGAAGATAGCCACTGATTTGATAGTTAAGGGTTTCAACCATTATCTTTAAAAACCAAGGTCGGAATTTAATTAAATTGTTAACCGGTATTCCGAACCGCGCTAAGGTCTCTTCTAACAGGGCAAATTCTTCTCCAGAAAGATGTTGGTCGATTGTATCTTCTCCTGGATATAAAGCTTGTTCTAAGATGGATAAATTGACTTCTTCTGGATTTACAGTCGTTAAGTCGACTTCGACCACAAGTTTAGTGGTTTCCGCAAATAGAGTTTCAATCTTTGGACAGAGGGGGTAAAAATCATCATTTCCGATACTGATTGAACCAAGTAAATAGGCGGTACTATTTTCAGAGGTAATCTGCCAGATTGCGGGGCTGGGCCGGGACAACAAGTCACCTCTGACCTTGGGTGGAAAGAGCGCTAAAACAAAGGTTAAAGACAGAAAAAAAAGGAGATGCAAGCCATTCCGATCAGACTTGTTTTTCCGCATAGTTATTTCCCTCCTTAGAGATAAAATGATAATCATTTAATTCCACTAAGAAGGAAGTTTTCCTGCCGTTAATTTCCTTAACTTCCTAAAAAAGCTTAAGTTTAGAATTTTTGGACCGAAACTAAGTGCAAAAAAATAAGACAATATAAGATAAAAGTTAACGTTGATCGACAAGTCTTCACCGTGGATGTCCATGCTGATAAAGCTGCCCAGAAAATAGGGCCAGGCGCCTCGACAAGCATTGAAGGCATCTCTATCGATGGGATAGTAGAATCTGGGAACAACGCAATCAGCCCCATCAAGAACGAGTGTTTCTTACCACATTAACTCCACAAAGGGTGTCTGAGACCGGACAACGTTCTTCAATGATGGCTAATAGTTGATCGATATTCTCTTGAGCAGAGGGAGAATCGATCTTGATTTTATATCTTATTTCCTGGTATCCTTTGCGGGTTTCAGGGTTTTTTCCCAAAAACCCGTCGGGATCGAGATCTCCTTCCAGCTCTACAGAGACTCCTTTTAGTTCCACTTTACATTTTTGGGCAAAAGCTGCCGCGCAAATGCACATGCAACCGCCAAGAGCACAAAGAAGTAATTCTACAGGGTTCATAGCCCGATCATCTCCGCCTAACTCCGGGGGCTCATCGGTTGCTACCGTAAATCCTCGTGTTCCTCCTTCACAGTATACCCCTTGACCAGACCAAGCCATGGTAGCGTTAAAGGTTTGTTTTGCCACTATCAACCTCTCCTGTTCCTAGAATATTTGGTCTAATATATTCTCTCCAGCTTTTGAGGCAAAAAACATAAAAAGTGGTCGTTGATAGGATATTCTTTTAAAGAGTGTCTTTGCGTAAAAATATGAAGGTTTTACCATAAAGTTGACGAATTATCTATAAACAGATTTTTTAGAACTTATAGGTAATGCCTAAAGGAAGGTAGGGGATGAAGATCGCAGAGAATAAAAGTCTTATTCTTTTGGAAGAGATTATTGCTAGTTTTCACGATTTTCCTCTAATTTACCCTGACTATCATTATCTTGCGGAACAAATATTAAAAGTAAGCAAAGCAGAAGTTGTTTCTGTTCAATCCTATAATGAAATTACCAATCGGTTTAAAACAGAAGTCATAGCGGTAACAAGTAAGGCACAGGAGAAAGTAGAAGTAGGATTAGGAATTATTGGTTTTAACCCAGTAGGGAGAAAATGGTTGACGGGACCGGGTTTTTTATTTAAAAAGCCCTATAGCATTAGACCGATTGAAGGTGTTTATCAATTAACGTACCGACAGATCCCAAAAGAAGTTTGCCAACAATTGGAGAAAACTATGGATCTTGGTCCAATCTACAAGCTGGATCTACAACAAGGAGGAAACATTTTTGGAAATCTAGTTTTTTTCTTCTCTCGGGGACAGGATCTTAAAAACGGCAAGTTACTTCAGATCATTGCTAGGCATATTGAGGGTACTCTGTGGCAAAAAAAAATAGAAAAAGAATTATTAGAATCTCGAGAGTGTTACCGTTCTCTCTTGGAAGGCTTACAAGAGGCAGTATTGGTGTTTTCTTCCGAGGGCCGGGTTGTTGATTTTAATAATGCTACTTGTCAAATGTTGGGTTATAGTCGTAGGGAAATTATGGGGATGGGAATTGCGGATCTGGTTTTACCAGGAACCGACTTTGAGAAAACCTGGAGAATAAAAGGAAATGGTGGTTTTATTAGCGAGGTTACTTTTCGAACAAAAGATGGCAGGGAGATCTTAACGGAAATTTTTTTAAATACAAGAGGAGATGGGACTCTTCAGGGAACAATCTGGGATATCTCAGAACAAAAATTAATGCAATATAATGCGGTTACCATTCAAAAGGCAGAGATTCTAAAAGCACTCAGCGGGGGGATTGGCCACGATTTTAATAACTTCTTGGCTTTACTCCTCTCCAATGTTCAACTAATACAGATCTTATATAAAGAAGGGAAAGATGTTGTTAACTATTTTGGCTTGTTATTGAAATCGATAGAAAAAGCTTCCTCTCTTTCCAAACAGTTACTTACCTTTTCTCGAGGTGGAGTTCCCACTCGAGAATTATCATTTGTTCCAGTATTACTTCGTGAGATTGTAGAATTTACTTTAAAAGGAACAAACCTTAAAGCAGTCTATTTGTTTCCTGAAGATCTCTGGCCGGTGGAAGTGGATCGGGGACAGTTTAGTCAAGTAATCAGTAATTTGGTGCTTAATGCGGTACAAGCTTCTCCTAAAGGCGGAGAGCTTGCTATTAGTGGAGAAAATGTGACTATTTCTTCTGCCATGGAATTGCCGCTACCCGCGGGACGTTATGTTAAAATTATGATCCAGGATCAAGGGGTAGGAATCTCAAGGAAGGATCTTTCTCGGGTCTTTGACCCGTTTTTTACTACTAAAGCTAAAGGATCAGGCTTAGGTCTTACTACTTGCTTCTCGATTATAAAAAAACATGAGGGTTATATTAACCTCGATTCTCAACCTCAAGTCGGAACAAAGGTTAGCATCTATTTGCCAATTTCGAAGACGGTCTGGAGTAAAAAAGTAGAAAAACCTCCAACTTTATTGCGGGGTAGCGGTAAGTTGTTGTTAATGGATGATGATTATTCCCTACGGGAGATGCTTAAAGAGATTTTAGAAGAGATCGGCTATGAGGTTGAGACTACGGTCGATGGCAGGGAAACCATTGAGTGTTTTAAAAAGGCTCGGGATCTTGGGAACCCATTTGATGTGGTAATTGTTAATCTTATTGTGCAAGGAGGGATGGGAGGAAAGGAGACCATAGAGAAGCTACTTTGGATTGCGCCGGAGGTAAAGGTTATTCTCTGCAGCGGCTACCACTATCACCCTTTAATGTTAAATTATAAAAAGTACGGCTTTGCGGGCGCAATCAACAAACCCTTCCGCGTAGAAAGTTTACACTGGTTAATCGAGGATTTAATGGTCGAACACTAATTATTGTTTTTTGGTTTGGCTTTAAACAAAGGGAAGGGCTCACCAAAGAAAAATTCCCATAGGTCCCGTGGGGCATGGCACTCTCCGCAAGCGGTCGTTGGGTGTTCTCCCCAAGCGAAGTCTCGTTCTTCCACATTCCGGCAATAAGGGTTGGGTAAGAGACCGCTTTGCTGACAGACCCTTAATTTAATCTTCCGGTGTCGAGCGCAATAAATCGTGGGTTCATGTCCGAAAAGAAAATACTCATTCCGACTGGGACAATCCGGCGCGGCGAGTAAACCAGTCTGCTGACAAATTTTTCGGGTAATAATCCCCTCGGGAACCAGAAAGTCTCGGGGTGGGGTATTCGCTAGGGCTTTGCTCATAAAATTAGCCCAAATGGGGGCAGCAAGCCCACCGCCGCCAGCAGGTAAAGGTTTATTTTGATCATCACCGATGTAAACTACTGCTGACAGTTGGGGAGTGAAACCTACAAACCAGGCATCCCTGTTTTCTTGAGTGGTGCCGGTTTTTCCGGCAGCTGGGTACCGGAGTTTATTACCGATGGTAGCAGCTGTTCCTCCGGGGCGCAGTGTATCTTTTAACACCGAAGTAATTAAAAAAGCTAAGCGGGGATCGAGGACCTGGCGTGTTCGGGGTTTTTTCTCCCAGATCAGTCGTCCCTGAGCATTGTAAATACGTTTCACTGCCCACAGGGGGGCTGATTTTCCACCGTTGGCGATCGGTAGGTAAGCCCGGAGGAGTTCATAAGGGGTAACTTCTGAAGTACCCAAAGCCAGAGAAAGATTCTCTTTCAGGGGAGAAGTGATCCCCAAACGGCGCGCCATATTAATAGTAGGAGAGATCCCTAAACGTTGATGGAGAGTGACGGCCACGATATTACAGGAGATCGCCAAAGCCTCCCGTAAGGTCAAATCTCTTTCATGGTAAGCTTCCCTGCCATAATCCCGTGGTTGGTATTCTCCGGTGGCAGTCGGCAGCGAGAGTGAGCGACAGGGGATGGTAGAAGATAAATTATACCCACTTTCTAACGCCGCCAGATAAACAAAAGGTTTAAAAGCGGAACCGGGTTGGCGGAAAGCTTTTAAGCCCCGGTTAAAAGGGGTTTTGTAGTAATCTGTTCCCCCAACTAAGGCTTTGATTTCACCGGTTTCATTGTTAGCAGCGATCAGGGCGCCTTGGGGCTGAAGATTGCGCTGAATGGGACTGAGCCCATTGTTCAAAGCTTCTTCGGCCGCCTTTTGCATCGGCAAAGAGATAGTAGTCTCAATCTTTAAACCAATGCTCTGGATCTGCTCTTTGGAAAGCTGTAAAATTTTTCCCGTTTCCTCCATTACATAATCAAGAAAATAAAGAGCTTGTTTTGGTGTAGTTTTTAAGCCGGGAAGACGGATCTCTTCTTTTAAAATTTCCTCCTTTTTTTGCTCGGAGAGATAACCGACGGTGACCATCCGTTGGAGGACAGTAACAATCCGATACTGAGCGGCTTCCCGATTAAGGTAGGGCGAGTAAAGGGCAGGACCTTTAGGGATCCCGGCCAGTAAGGCCCATTCAATCCTATTTAACTCAGGTAGAGGCCTTCCAAAATAAGTAAGGGCAGCAGTTTTTACGCCAAAGGCGCCGTGCCCAAAATAGATCTGGTTTAAATACATTTCCAGGATTTCCTCTTTGCTGTAATGAAGTTCCATCCTTAAGGCCAGGAACAGCTCTTTGACTTTACGGATGATCGTTTTCTCAGCTGATAAATAACCGTTCTTCACCACCTGTTGGGTTATAGTGCTGAAACCCTGTACTCCCTGGCGAACAAAGAGATTATGATAAACGGCGCGACAAAAACTAACCGGACTAAACCCGTTATGCTGGTAAAAACGATGGTCCTCTACCGCCAGAAAGGCTTGCTGCAAAAACTCGGGGATCTCAGAGAGAGTTACCGGTTGCCGATTTTCACGGTATAAGAGACTAACCACCTCCCCCTCTTCGCTAAAAATTTGGGTAGTGAATGGTTGTTCAGGGGGAGCAAGTGGCAGGCAGAGAATGATTAGTAATACGACAGCGATTCCGAGCAGTGTTTTCTGAAAAAGCCGTCGCCAGTTTATTTTCACTTTGGCACAACCTTCTTTTTCCACTTCTTGATTCTTTGTCACATACATTATATTCTCACCTATCTTAAAAAAGAAAACGCCCTATTTGTCGGGCGGTCTTTCTTTATTATACTCTGGGGTTAGTTTTAGATTTTTCCGAGACAAACGATGATAGTCCAGGCGTTTTTTCCCCCAAAGTGTAAGGTTAAGCACGGCTAATTTTTTCAAAAACCAGTTTTTCATCTGTAGGCTCCTTGCTATAACGCCATAGCTAGGTTCTCTACTCTTCTTTTTGTGCTTTCTGAAGAAGAATAAATTCGAAAATCAAGATCGGGAAAAATATTATCTTTATACTCTAGATCTTGCAGCCATCCTTCATTAATTCGTTGGTTGGTGATTTGTTCATGCAGACCGAGGAAGCGACCGATATGACTTTTAGTTCTTTTTAAAGCATAAGGCACTACGGTGCCAGTTTTCATCACAAAAGCCCAATCACTGCTTTGAGCAAGCAAAACTTCTCTGGCGGCTTGGTTTAGAGCCCTCTTTAAAACCCCAGAGGCTTCGGGGTAAGTATTAGCCAGCTCTACCATTAACTTAGTGGCATGGTGTAGATGGCGGTAGATCCAGTCATTACGATCTTCTAACCAGACCTCATTATAGCCTTTATATCCCCAGCTCGAAAGGGAAGGAGTACTAATCTGGTTTCTCGGGTAGAGAGCCAAGTAATCGCTGGGGGTAATCAGTTTAATGGTTTTTTGGTCATAATAGATTTTTCTAAGCAAATAGTCAATCCACTGTGGTCCTTCAAACCACCAGTGACCAAAAAGTTCCGCATCGTAGGGAGAAACGATAATCGGTTTCCGGTCCAGGATTGTCGAGAGGTATTCGATCTGTTTTTCCCGATTGAACATAAAATTTCCAGCGTGGGTCGCTGCCTTTTCTTGGGCCCAATAAGGGTCATAGGGTTGCTTGTCATGGGTTCTCCCCGTGATCCGATAATATTTAATCCCGGTGTTGGTGCGGAGCCCACTGGGATGAATATAAGGTTTAATGTACTCATATTCCAAGTCAAAACCAATATCGCGGTAGAATTCTCGATAATCGTAGTCTCCCGGATAACCTTCGTTGGCGCTCCATACTTGTTTGGATGATTCCAAATCACGTCCAAAAGCCGCTACCCCAGAAGGGCAATAAACCGGGGCAAAGTTCCCATACTTGGGACGGGGAGAGGCGTGGAGCAGCCCGTGAGCATCGGTAAAAAAATACCTAATCCCATAGTCACGTAGAATCTCGTCATCTCCTGGGTTATAACCACATTCCGGTAACCAGATTCCCCTGGGCGGACGCCCAAAAGAGCGGGTATGATACTCGACGGCATAATGAACCTGAGCCCGAACGGCTTCCTTTTGGATCATCAACGGAAGATAACCATGAGTAGCTCCGCATGTGATGATCTCAAGATATCCATCGTCCTGTAAGCGCCGGAAAGAAGTAAGTATGTTTTTATGACATTTCTCGCTAAAGTACCACCTGGCGTAAGAAAATAAATCGTTGTAGAAATAAGCCATCCGGTTAAATTCCGGAAGCCACCGTGTGCGTTCGATCTCTTTTTCTGAAAGTTCTATTAGTTTTTCCACATGTCGTAGATAACGGTTTTGAAGTAAAGGATCAGCGAACATCGACAAGAGGGGAGGGGTTAGACTCATCGTCAGACGGTATTTAACTCCATCTTCGGCTAATTTCTCAAAAACTTTCAATAAAGGAATATAGGTTTCAGTAATTGCTTCGAAAAACCAGTTTTCCTCTAAAAAATGCTCATGTTCTGGGTGGCGAATATACGGAAGGTGAGCATGTAGTACTAATGATAGATAACCTTTTTCCATCAAACAACCTCCAATTTCCTTTTGTCTCGAGAAGAAAAGAAAATAAACTTTAATGAGTTTCCTTTGAGACAACGGGAGTAATGGTAATTTCATCTTGACCGTCATGAGATCTGGAAGTTACCGGCATTGTTTTCACTCCATCGGGGAGTGCCATACGGATGGTAAATGAGCCATCGGGTCGTAAAGTTATTGGTTGATCATTAAAGATTAAACTGGCATCGGGTTCGGTAGCTCCATAGATAATGAGTTCGGTGTTTAGAACCAACCAAAAACGACGTTCCCGCGGAGGTAAACCCGCGGGACTGCTGATGCTACTAATGGCGGCAGATCCCATCTCTCGTTCTAACCGTTTAAGGAGAGACTCAACAATCTCTACCGATCCGGCGGCTGGAGCGCCACCAGCCAATCGGTAGAGGCGGCGAAAGTCTTCTTCGATGATCATCCATTCCTCATCGATCACTTCTGACATACAATCTCGGGGGGTAACAACCGTATTGGAACGGGCTAAGGTAATAAATTCCCCGGATGGAGAAAAATAGCCAAGATGAACCGAGTATCTTTGGTTAGGTTTGACATTTATATACCAATTATTGGTATGAGGTGAGACAGAAATATTAAAAAATTCCGGTTGGCCGCCACCGGATTCTTTCTCTCCACACACCTTTAAACCAAGAGGTGCGCGTTCCCAGTCGCCATACTCAGTTTTAAGTTTTTCTTTTACTTCGTTGCAAAGATCCCAGTAAGTATAAAGCCAGTAGGGATCACGGACGAGGAGAATAATTTTAGTCTGATTGTAAGAAAGAGGAAGGGTATACTCTTCTTCCTCGACCCGTTCCTCGCATAAATTTTCTTCCTCGATTATTCCTGTTGTATAGATCGGTTCGGGCGGTTTATCAGTCTCTGTTACGATTATTGGTTTAGTTGCCTGGATTGTGATGGCTCTTAAGCTTGCGATTAACTCCGCTTTTGTCATCTTCGATCGATTTTTAATCTGGTTTTCCCTGGCTAAAGAGAGAAGTTCCTCTTTGGTCATCTTTACCAAATCTTTTTGAGTCATTCCAATCCCCCTTCCGTTGAATACTATAAAAAAAGGTCTCCGTTTAAAAATTACTTCTTATAATATGGCTCATCAGTTTCAGGAATATACAAAACTTATTTAAAGAACAAATTAATGGGCAGGAAAAAGCATTAACATCAAGAATAAGATGATGACAATTTAAGGGGAGGAAAGAGATGCATCTTTTAAAAAAATTTGTGCTCACTCTTTTGCTATTACTTACCATTATCTCCCTCTCTCGGGCGGCGCCCCCTTCTTACCTCTTAACCAAAAAGGATTACTTGTATGATACTTTTTTTAAAGTAGAAGCAACAGACTTGATGGACCTGGACTATAGCCAAGTGGTGGTTTTAGGGCGAGACTATACTGAACGTCGAATCTCGGTACAACTTCTATCTTGGTCTGAAGGGGACTTAGTTAGCCACTGGGAGAGTCCTAACTTGATCAATGAAGGGCCCGTAATGATGACGACCGGAAGACCGCTACCTACCGGGGAACAGTTTATTATCATTCTCACCCAAAATCATCTCTATCTTTATACATACCAAAATGAGAGAATAATCCTTAGGTCCCAGATTTATCATACCCTTTCTCCTTATGAATTATCCGCCGCGGATCTTAATGGAGATGGAATCGATGAATTATTGGTGGTTCGGTTAGGGAAACGCTTGGCTAAGTACGACGAGAAGGTTGTGGATGTTTACCGCCTGGAAGGTGAAGAACTATTAAAGGTTGGAACTAGTCCGCTCTTAGGAAATATACGCTGTTTAACCGGGGGTGATCTTGATGGTGATGGTTTCGCTGAGCTGGTTACCGAATCTGGTTTAAGCAGCCGACCGGGGCTCTTTACCCTGCTGCGCTGGGATCAAGAGCAGGAAGAGCTAACCCTAGAGACCAAGGGGGAAAAACTCCTGTCCTCTCTAGTTTTTGGCATGCAAATTGCTACTGATGGGGAGCGGGTGGTCCTTTATACTGCCGATGGTTGGGGAAGGTTAAATTTTTTTGCCTTAGAGAAAAATAAATTTAGCGCCGTTAGAAAAGAACTCTCTTTTCCCAATGGGCTGGTTACGGTAACAACTGGTGATCTTGATGGTGACGGAATTAATGAGGCGCTTGTGGTCGGTCATCCTAATAATCTAATGGTCTTCAGGTTAGAGGAAGAAAGGGATGAGGCCCAATTCACACAGGAATGACAAGAAAAGTAAGTAGTGTTCTAAGGCCGGGGCGACTGCTCCGGTTTTTTAATGTTTTAGTAACCTCCTTTTTAATCTAGATTTAATATTCTGTAGAAAGGTTTCTCATACCAGGTGGTTAATAATAACAAGTGAGTGCGTATATTTGGAGGTCTAAAGATGAAAAAGTTGATCGTAGGAGTGATGGGTGGAGGGGAAGGCGCTTCTCCTGAAGTCTGTGAGATGGCGTATAAACTTGGAGGTCTGATTGCCAAAGAGGGTTGGGTGCTGTTAAATGGTGGCTGGGGTGTAGGCGTTATGGAAGCTTCCGCTCGGGGCGCAAAAGAACAAAACGGACTTACAGTTGGTATTTTGCCGGATCGTCATACTAATTTAGTCTCTCCGTTTATCGACATTCCGATTCTTACCGGAATGGGAGATGGACGAAATTTCATCAATATCCTCACTAGTGATGTGGTCGTGGCATTACCGGGCCGTTCAGGGACTATCTCCGAGATTGCGCTAGCTTTGAAAAACGGGAAAAATGTAATCTTACTTAACTTCTCTCTTGGGGATTTATTTGTAGAATACCAAAAAGCCGGGATTATGATTTTTGTTTCTAAACCAGAAGAAGTAATTGAAGAGGTTAAAAAAATCTGCTTATCATAAGCTAAAACTACTATTTAAAGAACGCTCTCCTTGAAAGGTTGAGCGTTCTTTTTTTCTTGCGAGGATATAAACCCAGATAACTTATTATTTCTTCTGTGGATTGCTCGTTTTTTTTGCTTCTTCGATCAATTCCAGCGTTTCCCTCAGTTTAATCTCAAGTTTTTCCAGAATTTCCGGGTCAATACTTTTAATTTCTCTAGACCCAAGATTAGTTGTCGTTTCTACCTTTGGTTCGTCCACGAAGAATGGTTGGTCTTTAAGCTTTTGCAGTCGTTGCAGAGCCTCTCCGATGCTATCTCCGATCACTACTTGATCTTGGCAGACAAATACTATTTTTTTAAATTCCGGGCTTTGTCCCTGTGCGGAGACGATATAAAATGGTTCGGCATAAAGGATGGTTTTCTCGAGAGGGATAATCAGTAGGTTACCACGGATTAGTCGTGACTGGTTTTGATTCCAAAGGGTAATCAACTCGGTAATCTCAGGTTGCTGACCGATTCGAGCTTCGATCTGCATCGGCCCGTAGGTATTAGTTCCTTTTGGGAGTTGGTAGAGGATTAAATCTCCATAATGGGGTTGGTCGCAGCGGGCTACCAGCCACGAGATCATATTCTGTTTTCCCTGAGGAGTGAAGGGTCGCATCAGTAAGAATTCCTCTTCTTCCTCTCCCGGCAGGAGCAAAGTAACATAATATGGTTCCAGCGTTTCTTGGTTATTATCATAAATCTGGGTGGGGATATTCCAATAATCCTCTTTTTCATAAAAAGATTTCGGTTCTGTAAGATGATAGGTTAAGAGCATATCCTGTTGAATGGTGAAGAGGAACTCCGGATACCTGATGTGTTGTTGTAAGGTTGTTGGCATGGCGCTAAAAGGTTTGAACATTTTGGGAAAGATTTTTTGCCAGGTAGCAATCAGGGGATCAGTAGGGTCAATGACATAAAAATCGACGGTTCCATGGTAGGCATCGACCACCACTTTAACGGAATTTCGGATATAGTTGAATCCCTGTTGATGCCTTTTGGCGTAAGGGAAATAGCGCGAGGTAGTATACGCATCGATCATCCAGAATAATCTCCCGTCGGCCACTACCAAATAAGGATCCGAATCGAGGCCGAGGAAGGGAGCCAGTTTGGAAACCCGCTCTTTAATATTACAATGTAAAAGGATTCTGCTCTCGTCTTTAATATAACCGGAGAGGATTAAGTTACTTTCTTGAAGCTTGGCGGCAAAAAGTATTCTCGTAAGAAAACGTCGTAGGGAAATCCCGTCTCTACCTTGATAAGTGGTAGTCATCGTTTTCCCCGCGCCTGCCGGGTAGTCGAACTCCTTTTCTTTGGTGCGAACGATACTATAAGTGTTTTGCCTTTCACCGAAATAGATTTCTGGACGAACCAGTTTAAGTTCGGGAAGGGCCGGGCTGACTACAGGAGGAAGATCTTTCACTAAAAAGAGGGGTTGACCGACGCTGTTGGCTTGGCTGACTTCATTCATGGCCAAACCATACCCATGGGTATAAGTGAGATGAAGGTTTAGCCAGCTGTTTTCGGCTTTCCCTGCTTCCAGTTCACGGGCGGCGATCATTACTTGTTTTTGTCCGCTAGGAGTGGGGTAGCGGTCGATATCAAGATCATAAAAGGTATAGTAAGAACGGAATGATTGTAGTTGATTATAAGCTGGGAGTAGTGGTCGCCAATCCCAAATCCGTAAATTGGTTAAAGAAGGGTGACTTTTATCGATGGTGGAAAGATCAGCGTTTAGATTCAATTCATAAGCTTGCTCTTTGATTCGGTCCAGACCAAACCCCAACCGCGTATATTGGATGTGGTGGTCGAGGTATTCTTCTTCCACAATAAACTGGTTGGGTTTAACCATTAAGGCTTCGACAATCGGGGGAACAACAAGGGTGAGAAGAACTAGAGAACCCAACCATAAGCCAAGACCGGTAAAGATCAGGCGAAGAGGGCGTTTTCTAAAGAGGGAGCAGATCAATAAACAGGCCGAGGCGATCGCGATTATCGTTAAGATGTTATTACCAAAGATTCGAAGATGATGGGCTGTAAAGTCTACGCCTGTTAACAAAATCTTCTCTTCATAAAGCATGCCGTATCTACTAATATAATGGTCACCGGCTTTAATCAGGAAAAACAAAGCGCCGAGGATGGTTAGATGGGTCCGGGCTCGGGGCCAGAATTGAAATTTTTTATCCTGATACCAATATGCTTGAGCAAGAAGATAAAATAACGCTGTGCTTAACAGTGAAAGGATCATTAATCCCAGGAAAGTAATAATTAATTTCTGATAAAGCGGATATGAAAACAGATAAAACCCTAGATCCTTGTGGAAGATGGGATCAGATACTCCATAACTGCTCTGGTGTAAAAACTGTTGAATTAAAGTCCAGTCCAACGAAAAACCGGGCGCCAAGAAGAGGGTGAGGACGAGAGAAGCTAAGAGCGAGATCAGCAAATGTTTCCGAGGAGTAAATTTAACCTCGGTATTAAGTTCTAAAAAGGCTTTTCTGGTTTGCCGGAGATTGATATATAGAAAAGCAAAAAAGAATAGCCCTAAACCAAAGCGGGAGAGAACGTTGGTCAGCAGCGGAACCCAGAATAAGCTGAGAGCGCCAAGACTTCTATACCACAACCAAGCCAGAACTTGGTCTAAGAAAAACCCCAGAAGAGTGATTCCAGCCAGAAGTAAAAGGATGAGTACGGCCAAAAATTTCTTGTTCATAGTATCACCTCCAATTAGTTATACGGCAAATAATTCTTCTTACAGGATTAATAATCCTGCAGGAAAGAAGATTTAACCTGATTTGAAGGAGGTTTTTATGTTGAGATGTCAAACAACAAGAACAGGAATGGTTTTTTGTGGTGAAATATTGTAGATACTCCAGCTTTAGTTAGTGGCGCCATAAAACAACGGAAGGAAAACAGCGGTAGGTTACAGAATGAACCACTTTATAACTAATACTATGTTTTGTTTCTTTTTGATGCAAAAGGGAGATAATGGAGGTGTGTAGCCGTGGCGGCTGCTGCAATTAATTGGAAAAAAAATATGAGAAATGAGAACTTGATGGAACTTCCCCTGCTTCCCTTGAGGGGAGTTATTGTTTTTCCTTATGTCATTATTCATTTAGATGTAGGAAGAGAAAAATCCGTTAGCGCTTTGGAAGAAGCCATGGTGAATAACAGAATGATTGTTCTCGCCGCCCAGCATCAGGCAAAAACCAGTGAGCCGGACCCTGAGGATATTTACGTGTTAGGGACTTTAGCCGAAGTTAAACAGTTGTTAAAGCTACCTGATGGCACTATCCGTGTGTTGGTGGAAGGGCTCTACCGAGTGCAGGTCAAGGAGTTTATCCAGACCGACCCGCATTATCGGGTCAAGATAGAAAAAGTTGATGAGATCCGAGAAAAAAGTTCGGAGATCGAGGCGCTGATGAGAACGACGCTCTTCCAGTTTGAACAGTATATTAAGAATAGTAAAAGGGTCCAGCCGGAGGTGTTAGCTTCAGTTTCCAGTGTGGAGGAGCCAGGAAGACTGGCCGATATTATTGCATCTCATCTTAACTTAAAAATTGAAGATAAACAAGCGCTGCTTGAGGCCATTGCTCCCGACGAACGTTTAGAGAAACTCTGCTCAATTCTGATGAAAGAGTTGGAGATTATTGAGATGGAACGGAGAATTCACCTGCGGGTCAGAAAGCAGATGGAGAAAACTCAGAAGGAATATTATCTACGAGAGCAGATGAAAGCTATCCAGAGAGAACTGGGAGAGAAGGATGAACGGACGGCTGAGGCCGATGAGTTGCGAGGACGCCTTAAAGAACTGGAACTCCCAGATGAAGTGCGACAAAGAGCGCTTAAAGAGATCGACCGTTTAGAGAAGATGCCGCCGCTGGTCGCTGAGGCCGTCGTCGTGCGTAATTATCTTGACTGGCTACTCTCTTTGCCATGGGGTGTTTTTACTGATGATCATCTTGACTTGGAGGCGGCCGAGAAGATTCTGAATGAAGATCATTATGGGTTAGATAAAGTTAAAGAACGAATTTTAGATTTTCTCGCCGTTCGTAAGTTAACTGCGGAACTAAAAGGTCCGATCCTTTGCTTAGTGGGACCTCCCGGGGTGGGCAAGACCTCGCTCGCTCGTTCTATTGCGCGCGCGATGAACCGAAAATTTGTCCGCTTTTCCCTTGGAGGGGTAAGAGATGAGGCGGAGATTAGAGGTCACCGTCGCACCTATGTGGGGGCGATGCCCGGGAAGATTATTCAATCGATGCGGCAGGTGGGCTCAAAAAACCCTGTTTTTCTCCTGGATGAGATTGATAAGATGACGACGGATTTCCGAGGGGATCCTTCTTCTGCATTACTGGAAGTTCTTGATCCGGAACAGAACAATGCCTTTGGCGATCATTATCTAGAAGTTAGTTTTGATCTTTCTAAAGTATTTTTTATTACAACGGCCAATACTATGTACAATATTCCCCGTCCGTTACTTGATCGGATGGAGATCATCCAGATTGCCGGCTATACAGAAGATGAGAAAGTGGAGATTGCCAAGAAGCACCTGTTGCCTAAACAGATCAAACAGCATGGCATAGGTGAAGAAAATCTTATCTTAACAGAAACGGTTCTCTCTGAAGTCATTAGGTCATATACCCGAGAGTCGGGAGTGAGAAATCTCGAACGGGAACTGGCTGCTATTTGTCGGAAAACTGCTCGCCAGTTAGTAAGTAACCAACTACAACCGGTGCGTGTTACGAAACAGAATCTCCACAAATTCTTGGGGATTCCAAAATTCCGCTACGGATTGAAGGAAGAGGATGACCGGATAGGAGTAGCTACCGGTCTGGCTTGGACCGAAGTGGGTGGAGAGATCTTGACCATTGAAGTGTCAGCAGTTAAAGGTAAAGGGCAATTGCTATTAACTGGAAAATTAGGGGAAGTGATGCGGGAGTCGGCACAGGCGGCGGTGAGTTATATCCGTTCTCGGGCTTCGTCTTTAGGGGTTTTTGAGGATTTTCATGAGAATACTGATCTCCATATTCACGTCCCTGAGGGAGCGATCCCGAAAGATGGTCCTTCGGCCGGAATCACCATGGCGACGGCGGTCGTCTCGGCTCTTTCCGGTGTTCCGGTACGTAGTGAGCTGGCGATGACCGGTGAGATCACCTTAAGAGGGAGAGTGCTACCGATCGGTGGTTTGAAAGAAAAGGTGTTAGCTGCCCACCGGGCGGGGATCAAAAAAATAATAATTCCGAAGGAAAACCAGAAAGATCTGGAGGAGATTCCGGCTAATGTCGCTCGGAAACTCCAGTTTATACTAGCCGAGGAGATGGATGTGGTATTAAAGGAAGCGTTAGTGTACCCTGTCTCCAAAGAAGATGTGGGTTAAAAAAGATAAACAGGGATCAAGGAGGCGATCCTGTTGAATGATAAGACTTTTCGGGTCTTGGAGTTTGATAAGATCCTTGCCCGATTGTCTACTTATGCGAGCAGTGAATTAGGGAAAGAGCTCTCGCTTGCGCTGAAGCCTTCTATTGTTCGGGAAGAGATTAACAAGTGGCAGGCAGAGACGACAGAAGCCCGAGAATTATGGCAAAGTGTCCAACGTATTCCCCTAGGGGGGATCGCCGATCTTCGACAACCTTTAAAAAAGGCTGGGATTGGCAGTATCTTATCTCCGGAAGAACTGGCGGCAATCGGAGAAACTTTTCGCGCGGGACGCTTGATGAAGGATTTTTTTTCAGAAGAGAAAAAACAAAGTTCTCCGACACTTGCCGGTTTGGCGGCGGGACTGGAGGCTTTTCCCCACGTAGAACAGGCCATTGACCGGGCGATTGAACCGGAGGGCAAAGTAAAAGATAATGCCAGCCCTAAATTAGCTAAGCTTAGAACTCAGATCAGAAGCTTACAGAATCGAGTTCGAGATAAACTGGATGCTTTAGTTCGTGGGTCTGAGACGCAAAAATATCTGCAGGAAGCATTGGTTACGCTGAGAAATGGTCGTTATGTGATTCCGGTCAAGCAAGAATATAAGCAGGCGCTCCCCGGGATTGTGCATGATCAGTCGGCTAGCGGCGCGACCTTATTTGTCGAACCAATGGCGGTCGTTGAGCTTAATAATCAATTACGGCAGGTGGAGGCAGAAGAGGAACAAGAAGTAGCCAGGATCTTAGCCGCGTTAAGCGCTTTAGTGGGAGGAGTGGCTACTCCCGCCCTGGCTAATTTACAGATCCTGGCCCGGCTTGATCTGGCTTTTGCTAAGGCCCGCTATAGTCAGGCGCTGGGGGGGACCGAGCCGTTAATTAATAATCAAGGCTTCATTCGTCTGTTGGCTGCTCGTCATCCTTTGCTTGCAGGGGAGGTTGTCCCCATTGATCTGGAAATGGGCAAAGATTTTCATACCTTGGTGATTACCGGACCGAATACCGGCGGGAAAACCGTTAGTCTCAAGACCGTCGGTTTGCTGAGTTTGATGGCCCAGTCGGGTCTGCATCTGCCGGCTGGTTCTGGGTCGGAGACGGGAATTTTTACCGGGATTTATTGCGATATTGGTGATGAGCAAAGTATTGAACAGAGCCTTAGTACTTTCTCCTCCCATATGACTAATATCGTTTCGATTTTAAAACAGGCGCAAACAGAGACCAGTCTGGTTCTCCTTGACGAACTAGGAGCGGGCACCGACCCGGCGGAAGGAGCTACCCTGGCGATTGCGCTTTTGGAGGAGTTTCACCGGCGGGGAGTAAGGACGATTGCTACTACCCACTATGGAGACTTAAAGGTGTTCGCTTATAATACACCGGGAGTCCAAAATGCTTCGGTGGAATTTGATCCGCAAACTTTAGCGCCAACTTTTCGTTTATTAGTCGGTTTACCCGGACGAAGCAACGCCTTTGCCATCGCTTCCCGTTTGGGTTTAAACGAGGCCATCATCGAGAAGGCTAGGAAGTTGCTTTCTCCCGGGGAACGCAGAGTGGAAGATCTGATTGGCGAAATTGTTAAGGAACGAAGCCTCCTTGAGCAAGAGCGCAAAGATGCTTCTTCGCTTCGTCTTCGCGCGCAAAAAGAAGAGCAGGAGTTGAATACGGAACTCTCGAAAATAAAGGCCCGGCGGGATCAGCTGCTGAAAGAAGCTCGCCAAGAAGCCCGTTCTCTAGTCCGGGAAACCAGGCGGGAGATGGAGAATTTGCTTAGAAGTTTACAGGAAACCTCTTCACCGGACGAGCGGAGCAAGCTGGTAAACATGGCCCGCGCAGAACTGGAGGAAAGACTGGTGGAGTTAGAGGAACCTTCCGATCAATCGGGGGTAGATTTTCATGGAGAACTGGAAGTTGGGATGAGAGTTAAACTTACGACCCTAGGACAAGAAGGCTTAATCCTTGATCTTAATCAGGAGTCTGCCCTCGTGCAAGCGGGTCCCCTTCGGATCTGGGTGGAACGGACCAAAGTATTACCCCTGGCAACTCAGGAGAACAAGGGACCAAAGCCGGGTGAAATCAACATTGCCGAACTGGGCAAAGAAAAGGCCAAGAGTATTTCGGTCGAGTTGGACTTAAGAGGTTTAACGGTGGAAGAAGCTTTGCAGTTAACTGATAAATATTTGGATGAGGCTTTACTGGTGGGGTTGCCATGGGTGCGGCTAATCCACGGGAAGGGAACAGGGGCTTTGCGAGCCGCGATTACTGATTTTGTGAAAAAGCATCCGCGAGTGAAAAAGCACCGCTGGGGAGAGAGCGGAGAAGGTGGTATGGGTGTTACGGTGGTGGAATTAGAACGGTAAGGACTGATCTTCGGAACTAGTTTGTAAAGGCTATTAGAATTATTATAGATAAGGGGCGCGTTTTTCGCGCCCCTTGTTTCATTGAACTGTAAAGATAGATAAAGTTTCCTATTGCTAACCGAGTCGCAGCAAGCATCTGAAAATCCTAGAGTAAAGAATTTTAGAGATGGATCGTTAGTCTCAAAAAGGCGATTTCTATAATAAAAACCATGGCAATTGTTTAGAATTTGTTTAGAATGAGGAATTATAATACAGTTATAGCCAAGTACCACTTCACCATACTAATTCGATGGAAGATGCTCTTCAGCGGTAAGACGGGCTATTATTAAAGCTTAGTAGAAGGTGAACAAGATTACCATTAAATCTTACCTTTATAACAAAATAGGGAGGAGGGAATTCTACAATAACCATCTTCAAACGTATTAACAATATATAAAATTATTATTTAAATAATGTTGACAAAAATATGTAATGTAATATAATCAATATATCTATATAGTTTTAAGGAGGTAAAATCATGAAAAAAGTATCTATTATTTTATTAGCTTTAATCCTAACTCTTCTATGTGCTAACCTTTCAATGGCGGCGGGAGATCAGAGTGTTACTGTAAATCCATTTGGCCTTTTGTTCGGGCAATTAAATGGA
>DHOO01000023.1:0-402 GCA_002409975.1 Firmicutes bacterium UBA5388 | reverse complement strand
TGGAATTTCCGGTTTAGCCGGCTTTAAATGGCTTTTCGACCAAGGGTTTACCGTTGAAGCGGGTGCTGGTGTTAATATGGTTTTTGGTAACGTGGAAGGATACAATGGTTTAGGTCCGGCGCTTGCCCTATCACTCGGCTACACCTGGTAAAAAATCTTACATAGCTTAAAACGGCCGCCCCGGAACGATGGGCGGTCGTTTTAAAACCTATTGTTCATCAAGGCTAAAGCCAGAAGGGTCCCAAGAATAACAGATTAGATCTTTATGAGGTCTATCGGGATTGAGGAGAAATTACCCTTGACATTTCTCTGTAAACTGTGGTAATATATCTTTTGCAAGAGGTAAAAACGAGCGGAAATAGCTCAGCGGTAGAGCATCGCCTTGCCAAGGCGAGGGTCGCG
>DHOO01000135.1 GCA_002409975.1 Firmicutes bacterium UBA5388 | reverse complement strand
GCGAGATGTATTTTCTAAGTAGTCTGGGGAGATGAGAGCAGAATGTCGGTCTTAAAAAAATTTCCCCTTTTTCAAGGGTTGGCAGAAGACGAACTTAAAATAATTGCTGACACGATGACCCTAAAAAAGTATAAATCAAAAGCAATCATTTTTTTAGAAGAGGATAAAGCGGGAACGATCTTTTTTATCTTAGAGGGGGCGATTCGGATTTTTAAAAGTAATCCTGTTGGTAAAGAGGTGACGCTTGCTCTCCTTTTTAAGGGAGACTTTTTTGGCGAGACGGGGATGATCACTGGTGGAAAAAGAACCGCTGGAGCAGAGGCGTTGGAACCATCATTATTAATGGGTCTAGCTAGGAAGAAATTTATTGAGATCCTTAAAAGTCATGGAGAGCTTTCTTTTAAACTATTGCAAGAAGTAAGTTGGCGCTTGATACAAACTAATGAGCAATTAGAGGCTTTAGTTAGTCAAGATCTTCAGGGGAGAGTTAAAGAGTGCCTCCATCGATATCAAGGGTTTAAACTTACTCATCAGGAGATTGCCAATATTGTAGGAGCTTCTCGGGAAAGCGTTTCCCGTGCCCTCTGTAGATTACAGGAAAGTGGCGAGATAGAATACGCCAATAAAAAATTTACTGTTAGGTGTGATCCGGATCACAGCAAATAAAGACCAAGTGTAATATGCTAAAACCAAAAAGGAGTGAGTAAGCGTGAAAAAAGCGCTATTTCTGCTTTTTGGTTTGACTTTAGTTCTTTTAGCTCAAGGGTGTATACGGAATAACCCTTATAGCATGGGGAAGTTAGAACTTTTTATTACGGATGCGCCGCCCGCCGCTAATTTTAAAGAAGTAAATGTTACTATTACTAAAGTGGAGATCTGTAAAGAAAATGAAGATGGTAACGATGAGGATAATAACTGGATTACCTTGTCGGAACCGAATGAAATGATTAACCTCCTGGAATTCAGTGGTGGTAAACTAAAAGACTTGGGTGTAGTGGATTTAAAACCAGGTCAATATAATCAGATCCGGATGCATATTCCGGAAAACGAAACGCTTAAGAGTTATAACTATGTGATGGTGGAAAAGGATGGGATAATAAGTAAGGAAGATCTTAAGGTGGCGTCGCGCACTATTAAGCTGGTTAACCCATTTATTATTAAAGAAGGTATCACAACCCAACTGGTAGTTGATTTTAATGTCGCCCACTCGATTAGTAATGACAAAGGGGTAGAACAAGGCCAAAACAGAAGATATGTTTTAACCCCGGTAACCCGAGTAGAGAGTTTAAGCACTACAGGGGCGATTGCAGGTAGAGTCATCTTGGAGCTAGCGTATGAAGACTTACTTATTAGGGTTACAACGATTGATCCGAAAGGTAATGAAATTTCTACCATCTGTAATGAGCAGGGAGAATTTACTCTTTCTTTTTTACCAGCCGGGCTTTATGATCTTACCTTTACAACACCCGCCGGTGAAACAGGAGTTTATTATGAAGCTGCCTATGATGGGGTAGAAGTAGAAAACGGGCAATCGGTCATTCTTACGGATGGAATTACCTTACAGGAACAGGCTTTATAGAGAAAGAAAAGGTTATATCAACCGTCGGGGCTTTACATTGAGAAAAATGTAAAGCCTTTTTTTGGAATTCAGTTAAAAACCGGGAGATTAGGTGAGACGAACTATAGATAAAGTTGTTCATATGTAATCAATGGCAGGAAATGAAGGGTTTATTTAGAAACATCTAAAAAGATCAGGAAAAATCTAAAGATCCTGCGATGAAAAGGGGTAAAGATGGGGATAAAAAGGAAAACATATTATATTAAATCAACCCTAGTTAGTTTACTTATCTTCTTCTTAGGATTAGGTGGAGTTTTTAACCGGTGGCAAAACTATTGTTACGATTCTTATTCGGAGCTTCGGCTGCGAACTGGAACCATGGAGACGCCTGTTGATCCGATTATTATCTGTATTGATGAAGCTTCTTTACAGGAGTTAGGAAGATGGCCTTGGCCACGACAGATGATAGCCGACTTAATTACAGAGATAGCCTCAAGTAATCCGCAAGTGGTTGGAGTAGACCTGCTTTTTACGGAGGAGAGTAATGAGAAAGACGATAAAGCGCTAGGAGCGGCTCTCTCTTTACTTCACAACTCGGTGTTAATTGATCGAGTAGGGCTTAAGGCATGCTATGGACTATTAGGGATGCGTATAAAGATCGATCATCCGGAAAGCGTAATCCCAGTTCTTAAACGGAAGATTACTAAAACGGGATTTGCCGATGTTCTACCGGATTCCGACGGGGTAATAAGAAGGGTTCCTCTTCGGGTGAGGGTTAACGAGGAAGAGAAAAAATCCTTTGTCGGAGAGATCCTGACGCTTACTAAAAAGAAATCTTTAAAAAAAGATTTTAAGGAAAGTTTACTCTTAACTTTTGGAAGGGAACTAGAATCGTTTACGACCATATCGGCTGCGGATCTTTTATTAGGGAGGGTATCTTCTAACCAACTCAACAATCGAATTGTGTTAGTAGGAGTGACTGCTCCCGGGTTAGAGTCGGATCAATTTCGGATCCCAGTAGCTAAAATGGGAGAGATTCCCGGGGTCTTTCTGCACGCTTATGCGTTAGCTACCTTCTTAAGCTGGAAAGAAACCTTTGAAGTTCACCCAATGGTCCGGCTAATAATTATATTATTAGCCGGCTGGATGGGCGGATACCCTCTTTACGGAGGGATGGTTAAAGGTAGAAGGCGGGCCTTATATGGTTTTCTGGCCCTAACGATGATGACCTTTACTCTTCCACTAATCTTTTTTTTATTCGGAATCTATCTAGATCCGGCGCTGCTATTTTTAGCCGGCTTATCTAATTGGTTATTAGTTTTTATCGAAGAATTTTACAAACTCCGAACTGAAGAGCGAAGACTCAAAGAGCTGTTTTCCAAATATCTTTCCCCTCAAGTTATGAATCAAGTGCTAAGAGGACCTCGCCCGGATTTAAACGGGCAGCGGCAAACGATCACCGTCTTAATCGCCGATCTTAGGGGTTTCACCGCTTTTGCCGAGAGTAAAACGCCGGAAGAGGTGGTAAAGATTTTAAACTGTCATCTCTCATTAATGACCGACATCATCTTTACTTATGGTGGGACTTTAGATAAATTTCTTGGCGATGCGGTCCTGGCTTTATTTGGCGCCCCTCTGAGCCAGCGGGATCATGCGCAGCGGGCATTAGCAGCCGCTTTAGCGATAAGTAAACTCTTCTCCGAGAACAGTAAGTATTTACCGGTTGGTATCGGACTCTCCACCGGTGAGGCGATGATCGGTAATATCGGAGGAGGAAAACGCCTTGAATATACTGCCGTTGGTGATACTGTAAACATTGCCGCCCGTTTGCAGGAGTTAGCCGGCCCGGGGGAAATTTGGGCGACTGTAGACACCGTAACTAGCGGAGAAAAGCAGAGTGTGGTATCAGAGTGGCGTGTAATGAAGTTACGTGGCCGAGAAACGTCGGTCCGGATCGGTATAATTAAAAGTGAGGGAAGTTAGATGTAAGCTGAAACCGGCTTTCGTTTATGGAGCGAGGAGGGAAAGAAATGGCCAAAGAGACACGAATCTTAGCGTTGATCTTATTAATTACCGTAACGATATCGGTATTTGGGTTACCGGGAGGGGCGAAGGAAGAGGGGATTGGAGAGATAATCGAAGCGGAAAACGAGGTTACAGTCTATAGAGAAGGACGTGAACTAACATTAAAGGAGAAAGCGCCTCTCTTACCAGGAGATTTAATTGTTAGCAAAGAATTTCCTGTCCTTTTTGCCCTCGGCCCCCACCGCGTTTATCTGAATCCTCATACTATTATCCGCCTGACTGAGCATAAAATTCGGGAAAGGGATGTTGAATCCAGAATTTTTCTGAAGACGGGAAGAGTTTGGGCTTGGATCATGAAAGCAGCAAGTCGGATGGTGAATTTCGAGATTGAAACCGAAACCGCTTTAGCTGGAGTAAGAGGGACGGTTTTTGCGGTGGACTTTAATGCGGAGAACGGCGCCACCTGGGTTTATGTTGATGAGGGAGAAGTGGAAGTTGCTGATAAAAGAGAAAGAAAAGTTAAAGTTAGGTCAGGGTATGAGATCTTTGTTCATCCCGGTCAACCCTTGACGCCGCCACAGAAAGGAAAGCTTATGAAGAAAGAAAAACCGGACTTTAAAAAGAAAGCGAGCGAAGCTCCGACTAATCAAGGAAAGTTAGAGGTAGAAACATCAGGAGAGAACAAGGCAGAAGTTAAGAAGAAAAAGAAAGTAAAAAACTAAGGGAAGCTTGTTTTTATAAATAGACTTAACGGCTTAACAATAAATATATTTGACTTTAGTAATAAAACTACTTATGCTATAACCATGACCTCAAAGGGGGAAACTTAACATAAATTTATATAATTTTCCCTTTTAAGCTCTGAGTATCTGAAGTTTAGTTCAGTAGTTGTTAATTCTAATACAGATAAATGCAGTCGAGAGAGGTTTTAAAAATGGGGAAACAGAATGCCCCTAAGCTAGCAGTTGTGTTACTAATTTTTACAGTTTTGGCCTGGGGACTATCCTTTATCAGCACTAAAATAGTATTAACCCAGCTACCCCCGATTACGATCGCTTTTTACCGTCAGATTATCGCCAGCGTGTTTCTTATTCTGTGGGGGATTGTTAGTAAAACTTTACTCCGGGTTTCTTTACGGGAATGGATCATGATTATGATCTCTGCTTTTTTTGGAATTGTCCTCTATTTTGCCTTTGAAAATACCGGGCTGCAATATACGACCGCTGCTAATGCTTCGATGATTATTTCTGCTTTACCGGTATTTACATTACTTTCTGAAGCGATCATATATAAAATGAAAATTCGGAGACAGCTGGTATGGTGGATTATGATTTCCATCGGTGGTGTGTATCTGTTAGTAACAGATCATGGTGGCCTAGACTTTTCCTCTACACGTTTCATAGGGAATAGTATGGTGCTAGGAGCGATGGCTTGCTGGGTTGTTTATACCGCCTTTTGTAAGAAGTTGCTAGAGAAGCATTCTACCATTCTAATTACTACTTATCAGTCGCTAATCAGTATCTTTTTATTTATCCCTTTTATTATACCGGAGATTAAACGTTGGCCAACGCTGACCAGTTTATCTGTTTCTGTCTGGGTAAACCTATTGTTTCTAGGAATTTTCTGTTCCGCTTTGGCCTATGTTTGGTATGCTTATGCGGTTAAAAATTTAGGAGCAACCATCTCCACCGTTTTTTTAAACTTAATTCCGGTGGTGACCATGGTCACGGGCAGTTTCTTACTGGAGGAGATAATTACTGGTTGGCAGATTATTGGGATCAGCCTTATCTTGTTAAGTCTATTCCAACTGAGTAAACCAACTGAGCATCATCGAAAAATAGACCGGGTTTTCCAGGAAGAACATGGCGTATAAAGAAGTAATATTTGAATAATTAAGCAAACATTTCAAGAAAAGTATATTAAAATAAGTTAAGAACGGCTCGTAAGAGCTGTTTTTTTTAGCGCCCCATCAGGATATTAGCTCAAGGGCAGGATATTGGGTAATAGCCCACTATTTCTTCTAATCAATCAGTTTAATGTCAAAAGGTTAAAAGCAAGAATCAACAACAAAATTTTCGGTAAACAGCGCAAATTTATTGACACCTTTAAGAACAGCGTTTATAATTCAATTAAACGATTGCTTAATTGTTAGGGGTGATTAAGATCTCAGATGATAAATCTTATTTCAACCAAGATTTATGTGATGATTATTGTCCGTCGGTAAAAGAGGAGGAGCTTCGTGAGAGGTTAACGGATGTGGAGGGCCTATCGGAAATTTTTAAGGTTTTAGGTGATGAGACGAGGACGAAAATTCTCTACCTTCTAGCCCAGAAAGAGCTCTGTGTCTGTGATCTCGCTGCAGTTTTAGAGATGAGTATGCCAGCTATCTCCCACCACCTTCGCCTTTTGAAAATGCTAAGATTGGTCAAAAACCGGCGGGAGGGGAAGATGGTCTATTACTCCCTGGATGATGATCATATTCTAAATCTGATCCGTGAAGCCCAGGAACACTATGCGGAAGAAAGATAAATATAAGACTAAGTAGTCGCTCACGCTGGCTACTGCCCGCGCACATGAAA
>DHOO01000039.1:146622-153611 GCA_002409975.1 Firmicutes bacterium UBA5388 | reverse complement strand
GTTGATTCACCCGCCTACAATTTATATTACTTTGTAATACTATCGGTTGGCGGCATGAACAACTTGCTTGTCGAGGCGCCTGGCTTTGAATTTTCATCATTTCATGTGCGCGGGCGGTAGCCAGCGTGGGCGACTACTTAGGAAGCTGTTGCTTACGCCGTTAAGGCGGCTAAGGCAGCTTCGGCGGCGCTAGCGGCATCAGGCGTATAGATATCCGCGCCGATGCTGTCGCAGAAGGATTGAGTGACGGGCGCGCCACCGATCATAATCTTTACTTTCTTCCTGATCTCATCATTATTCACCGCCGTGACGATATTTTGCATCTCCATCATCGTGGTGGTAAGTAGAGCGGAGCAGCAGATAAGATCGGCATTATTCTCTTTGGCGGCGGTGATAAACTTTTCGGTCGGGACGTCCACGCCGAGATCGATAACCTGAATACCTTTACCTTCCAGCATCATTCGTACTAAATTTTTACCGATATCATGCAGGTCGCCTTTGACCGTTCCAATAACCGCTGTTCCCTTTGACTTAATATTGGCTTTAACCAAATATGGTTTAAGAACTTCCATTCCGAAGTTCATCGCTCTAGCAGCAATTAGCACTTCTGGGACATAAATCTCGTTGTTTTTAAATTTTGCCCCGATTATACTCATCCCCGATAATAAACCGACTTCTAAAACTTCTTTGGGGTCAAGTCCCTCATCTAACGCTTTTTGCACCATTTCTTTTACATCTTTAGCTTTCCCTTGTTGCAGGTGCTCCGATATTTCTCTAAGTATACTCATTGTGTGCCTCCTTAGTATTAATATTTTTTTAGGTTTGCTTGCGAAGGAGAACTCTTACCTTCTTTACTTAATCTTAACCGGCACTTGTTTTATTTTCTATAACAAATTTGTGGTTTTTGGTAGTTTATCGTGTTCTTAAAAAAATAATCTTTTAATAAGAGAATTGCATAATGACTTTGTTTAACCACAATATATAGTGTTTGACTTTAATTAGGTAGTCGCTCACGCTGGCTACCGCCCACACACATGAAATGATGAAAATGAGGCCAGGTGAGTCGACAAGCCCCAAAGGAATTCTTAGGCTATTAATATTTTGTAGTTAAATTTAAAATCAATCAATTATGCAATTCCCAACAAAGCTGTCAACTCTTATCTTAAGGTCAGTAGACAATTTCTTTAATGATATAAAAATAACTCTTGAATAGATTAATAAAGATGGTATAATATAGTTGTAATAGACATTACTACTATTTAAACAAAAAGAATAGATAAGGGTGGATTAAATAGTGCAAAAGATAATCGATGTTTTACAGGAAATTGGATTTTCTATAAATGAAGCAAAGGTTTACACGGCTTTGATCTTAAAAAATCCGATTAGTGGGTATGAGATTGCAAAAAATACTGACATTACTAGAACAATGATCTATGACGTCCTCAAGAGGCTAATTAATAAAGAAGCTGTAATTGAGATTGAAGCTAATCCGAAATTGTATGCGCCTGTTCCTTATAAAGAATTGTTTGCGAAATACCGGAAAGAATATTTTGATAAATTATCCGGCTTGGAAGAATGGATGGACAATTTAGAATCTGATTCTAGAACCGAGAAATATTTAATTAATATCCTTGATCACGTGGATATGATCAAAAAAATCCAGGAGCTGATTCAAGGAGCGGAAAAAGAAATTTACCTGTCGATTTGGGAAGATGAAGCTCTGATTTTTAAGGGTGATTTAAAAGATGCCCATGAACGAGGAGTTAAAATAATCAGTTTTTCCTATGGGCAATTACCATACGAATTTGGAATCATCTATCAATACGGTATTCCTCAGGATGTGCTTAAAGAGATCTGGAACCGGAGAAGAATTATTGTTATTGTTGACCGCGAGCGGATCCTGATCGGGGAAGGAAATGAGAAGATTGAGGAGATTAGTGTGATTACCAGCAATACAATGCTGACACAGTTGGCCATTGATCAAATAGTATTGGATATCATACAGTTAAGTCTCTTAAGGAAGGAAAAGTTGCTTCCCGAAGTTATTACGAAAAAAAGTGATTATATTGATCATGTTACCATTTTCCATAAAAAAATTGATTTGGATCTTAATAAAATGCCGAGGAGAGTCGAAGAAGATTAAATATTTAAGGATGGATGCGATCAAACTCAGCTATTTTTCTGGATCGAATCAGAGTTTTTTAGAAAGTAGGTTGTTATAAGGCCGGTCAGTTCTAATTTTCTTCCATGACTATCCTTCTAAGCTGGCAGCCTTATTTACATAAAGTATCCGGCAAAAAGGAGGAGGAAAAATTGAAAACAATTAAGGTGAAAAGCTTAACGATTGTGCTGATCGCGGTGGTGTTTCTCTTTTTAGCGTCGCCTGTTTGGGCGGCATATACCTTTGTACAATTACCGAACGGTGATTATGAAGTAACCTTTACCTATAACAACCCTGATGCCGAGAGGGTCTGTCTCTCCAGCGCCTTTAATAATTACAGCCCTAATGCCACTCAGTTAACCCAGAATGCCGACGGGGTCTGGGAAATTACCATAATCATGAAACAAGGCGTCTATCAGTATAAATATGTGGTAGACGGAGAGTGGACAGCTGATCCGGATGTGGAAGAGAAGATTCCACCAATGATGAATTCGGTTATACGGTTGACTTCAGATAAAATGAAGGGCGAGTTTGAAATCGGCGGGGAAGTGGTCAACCAAATTATCCGGGAAGGGGAAGACAAACCGGTTGCCTTTGAAAACAATCTTATGGTGGATGTGAGCGGAAAAGTAAAAAAGGAAAGAAACGAGCAAGAGGTTGATGTTATTGCCTATCGAACAAAATTGAAGGTCGAAGGTAAAGTAAATGATATTAAAGAACCCGGTACATACGCAGAAGTTCTTTCACCGGATAAAATTTATATCGATAATTTGGATGTCACGTATTTTGGTGATATATTCGCTCTCTCGGTCCAGGGTAATAAAGAAGATAAGACTAATTCCTTTGATTATTTGGGTCTAATTGATGCCGTCACTGCTAAGGACAACAGAGACTATACAAAGAATCCGAATGATTTTGGTGAGAGTCGACGGATTAAACTGGCATCGGAGAAGAACAGCTATTCATTTAATGCGGCGCTCAATGAATATGGTTCAGAGATCGGTGATCAGAAATCAAATCGGAAGTATTTTGGGTATTTAAATTTTAAAAAAAAGTTGGCGAATTCGACCGGAAAGGTCAATGGTGAAATCGGCCTATCATCTCTGTTATATCAGCCAGTGGTAGCAGATGATCTCAAGGAATTATCCACCGCGGTTGCTGTTTTCGGTGAGTATGAAATCGCCAAAAATCTAACAGTCAGGGGCGAATACGCCTTCATACCCATTGGCAGTATTAACGAGACTTTAAGTGGAGCGGAAAAGGCCGCCGATGGTAAGTGGAAGTTCATCTTTGATCCCAGGGACTATGATGAATTGGATGAGGATGATATCAAGAAAATTAAAAGTGTTCGTATCGCCGGCGATTTTAACGAGTGGAATGTAAATGACCCTCAATATACGCTGACCAAAGATGAAGATGAAGATATTTGGTATGGCGCCTTTGATATCGGAAATGTGGACGATTTTAAATATAAGGAATTTAGCTGGACCATTGACGGGGATTGGTTTCCGGGTAATTTTGTTTGTTTACCTTTCGGCAGAGTTCCAGACACCCCGCTTAACTACGGAAGGATGTACATGGCCGAAGCCAATTACCGGATTCTTGATGCCACGAGAAGTTTTAAGGAGAGGAAGAAACTATATAAATTCGATTATACTGTGGGCGTCATATCGATTGACGAAAAAGCCTATCTACCGGTGGCCAGGGATGTTTTGAGGGACGATAGAAATGGGGATCGAGTTTTCGCTAACCCTAAGGATAAACCGGATTACTTTGAAGGCATAAAAAAAATTTACGGAAAAGGCTATTACTACCCCGGAGTAGAAGGGCTCAAACTTACGCTTGACACTGCTTATCAACCGCATTACAAGGAGAAAGATGTTATTATCTCCCGGATGTTGAAACCGGGATTCGTCTGGAATAAACCTATCGAAAAGCTTAGTTATCTTAAAGGTCATGTGGAGTACAACCAGTCGAAAAACTTCTATTGGAAAAAGATTAATCATGATGCCGATCATCCGGATCGTATTACCGAACTATATTTAGGAATGCAAACCAGGCCTGTGGGGTTTTTAAAAAAGATTAAAGCAGACACCACTTATCGCCAGGACCTGAATATTGCCTTGATTGCCGGTGAAACCGAGCTTGATCTTAAGTGGGAGCAAGTTGCCTATATTAAAGGCGGAATAGATTACATAATTGGTAGTTATGGCGCTGATCAAGTGGAGGAGCCGCGTTTTTGGACGGAAACCAGATTACAAAATCTGCCTGGTATTAAAAAATACTTCCCTTATCTTGTCGTTGGCTATACCTATGATGAAAGCAACCTTAATGAGAAAAAAGAATATTTTGATTCGAATGATAATGATGATTCTGAGGATGATTGGACACAACATGTTTATGGAGAGTTAGGTTTCAAAATTCCCGCTTGGGAAAACTTTGAGGCCAGCGTCAAGCTGGAAACGATGAAGGTTGAAAAAGACCTGCATGTGCTCCCTGATGATATTGAGGAGGACAGCAAATATTACCGGGCGTATAATTATGGTTTCATTGATTGGTATACACTTTTACATCTGACAACAAGCTATGATCTCCCCTATGGTATCCGGGGAGATTTAGGTGTGATCTATGATTTAAATCATAACAAGGTCTCTCCGTTTGAAGATTATGCTTTAAAGATCGGGTTGGCTAAGGCATTTACTAAATATTCCACATTAAAGGCGGAATACAACAAAAAGGAGGGTGATGTGATCGGAATTTATCAACTTAAGCTGGAAACTTTGTTCTAAAGTGAAAAGGCGTAATTAATAAAATGAGGAGGAGAAGTAAAAAGATGAAAAAGCTTGGTACCATGTTGTTGGTTGTCATGATAATTGTGGCGTTGTTCGGATGCGGTAGTAGTAATAAATCAGGGGGCGGAGTCGGGAAATTGTTGGTCATGGATACTAGAATTTATGGCAAAGCATATAGTGAATACATTGATAGTGTGGTTGTAAATGGTAATTTTAAAAATGGTGACCCTGCTCTTGCTGAAAGTTGGAGTCAGGCAGCTATGACTCAACAGCCTGATGGAACCTGGAAACTTATTTTCAGCGAGATGGAAGAATCCCAACAGCCTGTTGAGGGTGCTTCGTATGGATTCCTTTATTACAGTAGTGAAACGGGCTCTAATCCGGGTTGGACCGATATGATCACTGTCACGGCTGAACAAACAGAATTTATCTTTGATCCGAATGATGTAGCTGTCAATGATCAGTTTGTCAATAATGGAACTGTAACTGTAAGGGATAAAGTCGGCGCGATAGGAACGGAGATTAGTTTAGTTGCCGGTACTTATAGCATAACAGTAACTGCGGAGATAGAAGGTAGTCTTTATGTGGGAACCCAAGATAACATAGTGATTAGAAAAGGGAAAACAACGGTAATAAATAATCTGATATTGATGCCAAATCAGACTTGGAGATTTACGTTTGATCCTACATTGTATAGTCTTACCGCCGGCGATATTAGCACCGTTCACTTGGCAGGAGAGATGAACGGTTGGGAAACTAATTATGATATAAGCGGTTTTCAATTAACTAAACAGGCTAATGATACGTGGGTTGGTGAGTTTGAAAATGCTGCGCAAGGGCAAAAGTTTAACTTCCTTGTTTATCTAACTTCCGGCGGAGATGGGATCTGGTGTCCCAGCGGAATGGGTAATAATTTGATAGTGGATGAAGCCACAGATGGAGTGGAAAAAGTCGACTAACAAATAACAAACCATCAGGGGGAACGGAAGAAATGGGGAATACAAGCAAAAGGATTAAAGGGGATCAGGTCGAGGGGAAGGAATTAGTAGTCTTTTTGCCCGAGGGATATCAAGATAGCAATAAAAGATATCCGGTAGTTTACATGCATGACGGGCAAAATCTGTTCTCCGGAAAAAGTGGCCCTTCGATTAAGTGGGATGTTGATAAAATGGTCGATAGACTCACCGAAGGTCAGCAACTGCAGGAAGTGATAGTGGTTGGAATCTATAATGCCGGAGAGAAAAGGGCGGAGGAATATATTCCTTATCCGGTGGATGATATCTTCAATCCGGGAAGTATTCTGAACGGAAGAGGCAGGGAATATACTCGCTTAGTCGGAGAGAAAATTGTTCCGTATATCGATCATCATTACCGGACGCTTACCAGTCGAGAAAACCGAGCAATTATGGGTTCATCCTTGGGAGGACTGATTTCACTTTGGATTGCCAATGCTTTCCCAGAACTTTTTACAATGGTTGGCGCCTTATCCCCTTGCGCCCCCTGGAACTTTGAGGTGTTAGAGAAATCTGCTCACCATGATCTCCGGGTTTGGATCGATGCCGGCACTGCTGAAAGGATTAACATTCAATATGATTTCGCCAAAGGCGCCCGGCAACTTGTTGAGAGGTTAATCGATCAGAGATATAGATACGGTCAGGATCTTTTCTATTTAGAAGATCAGGACGCCGGTCATGAAGAAACAGCTTGGGCGAAAAGGGTCGAGTATCCGTTCCGACTTTTTAAAGGAAATAACAATTGGCGGCTGCTTGATTTTAAGCTTGAGGTTAACATCCTGGGCGCTACAGAGGCGGAAAGAGAAATATATATCAATCCGGTGGCAAGTTTTGATAATGGAATAAAGTTTTCTCTCTACCAATTGGCGGAATATCAGATCAGGGAAGAGAGTAGAGCGAAGATTAACGCTCAGGGAAGGCTGGAACTTAACGGAGAAGAGGAGGTTGTCGTCTCCGTAACTTACCAAGGTATAGAAAAAACGATCAAAGTGAGTAAGGACCTAAGCTTTTTGCGTTGTATCC
>DHOO01000039.1:98902-146377 GCA_002409975.1 Firmicutes bacterium UBA5388 | reverse complement strand
AAAAGACAACGCAAAAAGCCCGGACCTATACAGTGAATTTAATCCGGGGAGGAAGCGCGGTTGAAGATTAAGATTAAACCGGATCCGTGTTTTGAACGGATCAGAAGAACATTGTTATTAGAAAGCAAGCCGGACCGGCCCCCTCTGTGTGATTTTGAGGTTGCGCCCAATATAATGGAATGGGTTATTGAGCGCGAATTAAAAACAGTGCGGTATGCCAGCGGTGATAAGAGATATGAGTGTCCAGAGGTCGATGGCCAACTGGAATTTTGGCTGAAAGCCGGTTACGATTATGTTCATATGAGGCCTTTTTATCAATTTTGCTTAAACGATATACAGACGAAAGAGGGTAGCCAAAACGCGGAAGGGTTAGGTATAATTAGAGATTTAGGAATTTTGCATTCTAGAAAATGGCCTTGGCAAAAGCCGGAAGATTTTTGCTATCAGCATATCGTTGATATGGCCAGGATCCTTCCGGAAGAGATGAAATTAATTATTTCTACTGGCGATATCTTTACTCGCACCTGGGAGAATATGGGGTTTGTTCATTTTTGTCAATGTTTGTATGAAGATCCGGAATTGATCGCAGAACTCTTTAGGCAACTGGGAGAGGCGGTATTACTCTTAAATGAAAGAACAATAGAGCTTGTCGGCGATAAAATCGGGGCAATCTGGTATACGGACGATCTCGCCTATAATACTGGTCCTCTGGTTAATCCGGAGGTCTACCGGAAGTATCTTTTTCCCTGGGTTAAGAAGATAAGCGCGATGGCTGAAAGTTTAAATGTGCCGTTTTTGTATCATACCGACGGTAAGTTGTGGGAAATATTTCCCGATTTTCTCGCCTTAGGTGTTAAGGCCATCCATCCCCTTGAGCCTAAATCAATGGAGGCGGAAGAAGTAAAGGAACAATGGGGAAAACATTTTTGCCTGATTGGAAATATCGACCTTGATCTGCTTAGTCGCGGGTGTCCGGAAGAAGTTGCGACTTTGGTGAGAAATAGGATAGAAAAGTTAGGTTATGATGGAGGCTATTGTGTGGGGAGCAGCAATACGATTGCTTCCTATGTAAAACCGGAGAATTTTAAGGCTATGGTGGAAACCGTTTTTCACGAGGGACATATTTAAGTTAGCCCATGAGAAGGCATATTGAAGAGAAGGGGTGAGATTATGGGTAACAAAACGGTTCGTTTCTTTTTAACTTGCTGTCTGGTCTTTGTTATCTTACTCAGCATCGCAGGGATGATAAGCGCTGCGGGCAAAAAGCTTACAGTCTGGTCAATCCTAGAGCCGAATGAGAATCTTGAATTCAACAGGATTGCAAAAGAGTATACGCGAAAAACTGGTGTTGAGGTTGAGATTATTGCTCAAAACCAGTTTACGACGAGGGAGAATTTTATGGCGGATGCTCCGGCGGGAAAAGGACCGGATATTATCATGTCCATGCACACGGACACAGGAACATACGCGATCAGTGAGATGATCAGGCCGTTAATGATTACGGATACAATGAAAAAAAGCTATTACGACCTGGCCTTTAACTCCTTTATTTACGGAGGAAAAACCTACGGGATTGGATATTCTGTTGAATCTTATGGGTTGGTTTATAACAAAAAACTGGTGAAGAAAGCCCCTGAAACATGGGAAGAAATGTTTACGATGGCCGAGAAGCTGACGGTCAGGGATAAGAAAAAAAGAATTACCACTTATGGTTTCTTAGTTGACCCTAAAAACTTCTATTTCACCTTCCCGTTTTTTAGCGCTTATGGGGGATATGTCTTCGGTCGGGATGAGCAAGGGAATTTTAATACGGATGATATCGGATTAGCCAATGAAGGTTCAGTCAAGGCTTTAACTAAGATTATGGAGCTGGTGAATAAAGGCCTCATTCCAAGGGATGTTGATGACAATATCATTAATGATCTTTTTGAAAACGGACAATTGGCGATGATGATTTATGGTCCATGGTATTTTAGTAATTATCGAGCCAGTGGCGTGGATTTAGGTTATGAGCCGATTCCAAGGGTTAAGGATGGTAATCCGACACGGCCCTTTGGCACGATTTTGGGCTTTATGTTAAGCAGCTTTTCCAAACAACCTCAGGAAGCGGAAAAATTTCTGGACTATCTGTTACAAGATGAGATTCAACAAAGATTGATCGAGTCGTATGAAGGACAACGAGTTCCTTTAAATAAAAGTGTAAGCCAGAGCGACTTTTTCCAGAAAAATTCCTTTCTCAAGAATACACTGGATGTAAATTACCAGGCCGAACCTTATCCTAATATACCGGAAGGAGCAATTTTGTGGGATGTCATCCCTTTTACTATGGACCTCTTACTTAATGGCGATTTAAGCGTGGAAAAGACTTTAATAGAGTTAGAGATGGTCATGCGGGAGAATATAAAGGCCATGAGAGAGTAAGGCATAATTACGAAGGGTTGGTAGTTTCTCTATCAACCCTCTAGATAGGGGGTAGGCAGCAAATGGAGACTAAAAAGGTAAAAACAACGGCCAAAGCATTACTGGGACTTTCACCTGTCTTATTTATTGTCGGGGCAATCTGTTTATTGCCAATCTTTCATAATGTATATTTGTCTTTAACCAATTTTAGTATCTACAGATATTTTAACTACACTTTTATCGGTCTAAAGAACTATGTTTCTATCTTTGGTAACGAGATGGCGAGGTTCGGTGGTATGTTGGTGTGGACATTTAGCTATTCATTTTTAGCCTTGTTCTTCTCCTTTTTTATTGGTACTTTTTTAGCAATCCTGCTGAACAAAAAGCAGGTTAGGTTAAGAAAAGTATACCGAACCTTTTTAATCATTCCTTGGGCTGTTCCGGCATTTATAACTCTTTTGATGTGGCGTGGTTTATTAAATTATAATTTTGGAGCTATTAATGGCTTTTTGGAGATGCTCAATCTACCCAAAGTACCGTGGTTGTTAGAACCAAATCTGGCGAGATTTTGTGCTGTCTTTGTTACCGTCTGGCTTGGCTTTCCCTTTTTTATGGTCACAGTTTTAGGAATGCTCCAGTCGATTCCTGCAGAATTATATGAAGCGGCGTCGATCGATGGCTCCTCTGAATTTAATAAGTTTAAACGGATCACACTCCCCTTATTATTAAGACCGATGTTACCAGTGATGATTCTCAATTTTATCATGAATTTTAATAACTTCGGAGTATATTTGTTGACTGAAGGCGGACCTGCCATTGGCAGCGCGATGAATCCGGGAGCGACGGATCTGATGATCACTTATATCTTTAGATTGGCTTTTAGTATCAAAAGATACGGGTTAGCTGCGGCTTATGCAGTGATTATCTTTGTGTTTTTGGCTATTTTTTACTTAATAAGTGTTAAGGTCTCGGAGAAGTTTGTTGGGGAGTTATAGAAAGGGGGCGGTGGTAGTAATGAAGGGTAAGGAAAGTCGTTGGCTTGATCTGTTTTTTACTGTTTATATCCTAACAATCATCCTGCCAGTACTTTATGTAGTAACCATTTCTTTTGGCAGTTCATCAGGGATGTATACTTCCTCACTGATTCCGAAGAGTTTTACCTTAAATAATTATATCCGCTTATTTACGGAAACCGATTATCCGAGATGGTTCTTAAATTCCTTTCTTGTTTCCGGTTCTACGGTGCTCATATCGGTTTTGTTGATCAGCTTTAGTGGCTATATTTTTTCCCGGATCGATTTTTATGGGCAAAAAAAACTATTAAACTTTTTTATGTTGCTGCAAATTTTCCCTTTAACAATGTCGATGGTGGCGGTGTATAAAATCATGCAAGCTCTCGGATTAATTAATTCTTTATCCGGATTGGTAATTTTATATATTGGAATGACTACGCCTTTTTCCATTTGGTTAGTGAAAGGGTATATGGATTCCATACCCAGGAGTATAGATGAATCCGCGCGCATTGATGGCGCCGGTAGATTAAGGATTTTCTTTCGCTTTATCTTGCCATTAAGTCGGCCGGTTCTGGTTGTGGTGGCGGTCAACAATTTTATCGCTTCCTATAGTGAATATGTACTGGGTAATGTTCTGATGACTAAACAACAAAATTATACGGTTGCTGTCGGTCTCAGGACCTTTGTTGAGGGCCGTTTTGGGGCGAATTGGCCGGTATTTACTGCCGGAGCGGTCTTAAGTTCAATTCCAGCCTTAATTCTTTTTTACCTTATCCAGGATTGGTTTGTCTCCGGGTTAGTAACCGGCGCTATGGACTAAATTTCAAGTTAGAAGTTTATATTTCATTTGATCAACAATTACTTAATGAGAGGTTGGTTATAGATGCTAAAGGAACTTGGTTTTTATCGATCTGATTATAAAGAGGTATTTACCAGATTTGAACAATTTTATGATGCTGTTGATCAGGGAAGTACCGGCAACTTTATCTTCAGGGCTTTATTAAAGAGTGATACTCAAATCTATAGTAATCTTAAGTTGAACAGATATGATTTTGAACAGAAGATGGATGAGTATACTGAAGATTTAATAAGGGAGATCGATCAGGTTTATCATGTAAGAAGAGATCTCCGGGATGATACGTTACCAACTATCGGACCAATCCTGGGAGCAGGTGATTACAGCGCCTTTGTCGCCGGAGAGATTGTTTTTACGGAAGATACCAGTTGGAGCACGCCAATCTTAGAAGCAGTAGATGACTGGAAAAAGTTGGAGGAGATCGGAAGCGCCAAGTGGTATCATCGGTTGTTAATAATTTCCGAAAAGTTATTACAAGCAGCGACCAAGGGAGGAATTCCCTATTTAAGGGGGTTCTTTTCTCCCCTGGATTTAGCCCATGCTTTAAGGGGCGATCAAATTTATATGGATTTTTATGACAATCCGGAAGAAACCCATCAATTATTAAACTATTGTGCTGACGCCACCATAAAACTGGCTGAGGATTTAGGCTCTCTTGTTACCCATTATCTAGGCAGTTCGGAATATGGAACATGGTATATGGATGGGTGCATCAATATGTCTGAGGATATTGCCTGTATGATTTCTCCCCAATTATACAGAGAATTTGCTGCTCCTCATACCCAAAAGGTGATCGATCATTTTGGAAAAGGTTTTTTACATTGTCATTCCAGAGCGCTGTATCTGGTAGAAGAGCTTTGCAGGTTAGAAAGGGTTAAACAAATTTGGATCGCAACCGATCCGAACCAGCTTAAACCAGTAGAGCAACTTAAAGAGTTGATTGCGAAAAGTAACAATGTTTGCCTCTCTATTGATTGTGAGTCGTTTGCGGAAATAAAAAAGAATATTGAGATTGCGAAAGAGGGGAATATCGCTTTTTGCTTACCCGTTGTAACTCATGAAGAAGCTGTTGAGGTAAATGATTTTATCAGAGAACACTCTAATATTTAAGTTAAGATCTCTTGTCAGGAAGGATGAAAAAACAGTGTTAAAAGAAGCCATCTATCACGAAAGTTTTGGTGTAAACGCCTATCCCTTATCTGCTGATACTATAAATTTACGGCTGCGGACGGCAAAAAATGATATTCAGGAGTGTTATGTGTATTATATTGAAAAATATGACTTTACACCCAATTTGTTATGGAAAAAGATGTCATATTTTGTTCATGACGACTATTTTGCTTATTTTACAGTGGCGATCACGTTAACGAGTAAAAGGTTTAAATATTTCTTTAAATTAATTGATCACAATGGCGAGGAATTATTTTATGTGGCGGACCGTTTCGACCACAATTTTCCAGAAAATACCTTGTATGGGGGATATTTTCAATTTCCCTATATCAATGATGATGACTTACCCGAGTACCCTACCTGGGCCAAACAAGCGATTTTTTATCAGATCTTTCCGGATCGGTTTTACCGTGGGGGAGAAAAAACCAGCGATAAAAGACTACAAAGCTGGGGCACAAAACCTAAGCGGAATAGTTTCTTTGGAGGCAACATTAGAGGTATAATTGAAAAACTCGATTACTTAAAAGAGCTTGGGGTTAATGTATTATACATAACTCCTTTATGGTTATCCGATTCAAACCATAAGTATAATATTATTGACTATTATACGATTGACCCCGACTTCGGTACGAAAGAGGAGCTAAAAGAGCTGGTGACTAAAGCTCATCAAGAAGGAATTAAGATTGTGCTTGATGCGGTTTTTAATCATTGCAGCAATAAGCATCCCTTCTTTCTTGATGTGGTAGCAAAAGGAGAAGACTCGCCCTATTTTAAGTGGTTTTATATTAATGGCGGTTCCATTGAAACTGATCCTGTTCCCAACTATGAGACCTTCGGTGTTAATATCAGTAATATGCCGCGCTTAAACTCTTCTCATCCCGAGGTCAAGGAGTATTTGCTCGGTGTTGCCGAGTACTGGCTCAGGGAGCTTGATATTGACGGTTGGCGCTTGGATGTTTCCGATGAGGTCGCTCATAGTTTTTGGAAGGAATTTAGAAATAGGTTAAAAGCGATCAAGAAAGATGTATTTATCATTGGCGAAGTTTGGCATCAGGCAACCCCCTGGTTGATGGGGGATGAATTTGATTCAGTCATGAATTACCCCTTCAGAAAGGCGGTACTGGATTTTTTTGTCACCCGAAGTGCGGATCGCGAGGATTTTATTAATAGTTTAAATAAGAATTTTATAAATTATAAGGATGAAACCCCGTATTATTTGCTTAATTTGTTAGGAAGCCATGATACCGCCAGGTTTTTAACGCTTTGTAATGATGATTTTACCAAGATGAGATTAGCGATGATTTTTATGATGACGTTTGTCGGAATACCAATGATTTACTATGGTGATGAAATTGGGATCGATGGGTCTGAAGATCCGGACTGCCGTAAAACAATGATTTGGGATGAGAAGATCCCGGAACCGGCGGCTCTTGAGTTATTTACCAAGCTGATCAAGATCAGAAAGGCTAATGCGGTTTTGGTAGAGGGTAGATTTAAGCCTATAAGGCTGACTGAGAATAAAAAAGTACTCTCTTATCTGAGAGATGACGGCCAGAAGAGAGCAGTTATTATTATTAATAACAGTGATTCTGCGGTTAGTGTTGAATTAAGAAAAGAGTTATTCAATCACTCGCAAATCACGGACTGTTTACATGAAAAAGAGTATAATTTTAACGAAGAGCAGAGTTTAAAACTTAATGTGGATAAAAGGGATGCGGTTATTTTAAGCTCGCAATAGATTGAGCCTGAGACAAACTCCAAGAAGATATGGAGATCTTAATTTAAGAGTTTAAGGAATTACATAATTCTCTTAGTTACGAATCTCTGGCGTATTTTGGAAGATGCTCAAATTAGATCTGCGGTACTTACCCGGCAGCATGCCGGTATTTTTTTTGAAGATCTTTGTGAAATAGCTCTGGTCTTCAAACCCGACCAGCGCGCCGATTTCGGAAAGGGGGATAGCCGTAGTCTTAAGGAGGAGCTTACTTTGGTCGATACGATAGCGGTTTAAGTAACCGGTAAAACTACAGTTCATCCCTTCTTTAAAGACTTTACTAAAGTAGGAGGGACTTAGATTCACGAGAGTAGCCACTTCTTCAAGGGTAATTTTTCCCTGGTAATTACTTTGTATATACCGTAGAGCTTTGTGGATCAGATCGGCGTGTTTGGCTTCTTTTAGGTCAAAGACGAGATCGGTGAAGCGAAACATGATTTTAGAGAGCCAAAAGGTTAATTCTTCAATGGTTTTAAAGTTATCAAGGAGATTAATATATTTATAGTTAAGACCGAAGATCTCTTCCACATCAGCGCCACCGTTGATGGCGGCTCGGGAAAGAAGAACCAAGAGTTCTAGTGTTCGCAGTTTAATAACGTTAAAATCCTGGCCGCTGGCAAAGAAGACATAGCCCAGGATCTCATTTAATAAACGTTGGGCCTCAGCTTTCTGCCCTTTACTGATATATTGGATTAATTCCTGTTCTTTTTTCAAGGGATAGGAGGTTACTTGCATAGGTTGATCTTTGTTTTCTTTAATATATTGAATATATTCGGAGATACGGGACTGCTGCTGCAGAAGAATTTTCTTCTGTTCCAAACTGACTTCTTGTTCTTTAGAGAGAGAAATGGCAATGCTTTTAAGTAGTTCAGCCAAGCTGCTAGCTTTTTGAGTTTCAATATATGGAAGGGAGTGGATGTGCTCTTTAATTATGGCTTGTTTATGATCGACAATTTTATGTTTGAGCAATACTTCTTCTGTTAGGTATTCATCTGCCGCGATTAGCAAGGCAGGACCACCGATTAAGGTAAATTCTTTCATTCCGTCGATCATGATGGGGGAAGCCCAAAAAAGGAGGGAGAGGGGGCAAAAATAGATATATGAGCCGCCAAAACGCTCGGCTTGGTAACCACCATAAAGATGAGAATGGCGGCAATGGGCGGGATAATGTTTTTTTTCATCGGCAAGAAAAGAGCAAAGCTGGCAATGATTATGTAAAGTATGTTCGTAAAAGATCTCCATACCTTTATTATCAATTACAAAACAGTTACTTCCAGTGGCTAGGGAGTAATCTTTAACGATTTTAATAATCTTTTTTTCGATTCTGTCACTGTTAAAATAAAGCATCTTACTTTCCTCCGGGAATAAATAGCTATTATTAGATTCGCGACCTTGTTGCTTTTTTCCTGTTAGTAAGTAAAGAGTTATAAAGGATAAAAGTATTAATTGCCGCAGGAATAAGTTTCTTTTTAAAAAATCCTACAGTAGGTTGACACGATCTTAAGGAGATCAGCTCTTGACAAAAATGAAAACTAACATGTATTATAGAAAGAAAGTATAATAAAGACATTGAACGGAAGGAGTAACCCTGAAGTTCCGATCAGAAAAGGGGTTCTTGGGCTGGAAAACCCCGCGGAAAATTCAAGGTGAAAGTCGTCCGGGAGTTCTTCGTTTGAAGATATACGGCTGGCTCCTTGAGAGAACCAGTTTGTATGGGAGTAGACTGAAGCGGATTAGCCCGTTATCGCTATTTGAGCCTCTGCGAATGTGCGGGGAAATTAAGGTGGTACCGCGAAAACTAACCTTTCGTCCTTAAGTGATGAAAGGTTTTTTATTTTTTCAGGATTTTACTTAGAGATGATGGAATTGCCTAATTTCCGAAAACACCCCTTCAATCAAAACATAAGGTGATTGAAAATATTGATTAGACAATTCCCAGTGGGTATAGCAATATTAGTCTGAATTCGTGACATCTATTGATAACAGGGAAAATCGCGAAAGCTTGCGAAAGCGTTTCCCCTGGTATAGAGCGATTAGTCACGAAATCAGATATGTGGTTAAATTCAAGTATGTAATTTCTTAATAGCTTAATAGATGGGAGGATTTAAAATGAATCAGCAATTACCTAAGGTCTATGATCCACAGACGGTGGAGGAAAAATGGTATCGTTTCTGGGTTGAAAAAAACTATTTTCATGCTGAGGTGGAAAGAGAAAAAAAACCATTTGCGATTGTGATCCCTCCACCGAATGTCACCGGTAAACTTCATCTGGGGCACGCCTTAAATAATACCCTCCAAGATATCCTCGTTCGTTACCATCGGATGAAGGGTGATAATACCATGTGGATTCCCGGAACCGACCACGCGGGGATTGCTACTCAGGTAAAGGTAGAAGAAGAACTTGCTAAAGAGGGGAAATCCCGGTATGAGTTAGGGCGGGAACAATTTTTAGAACGGGTTTGGGCTTGGAAGAAGGATTATGGCGGGACGATTGTTCGACAATTAAAAAAGATTGGTTCCTCTTGTGATTGGGAGCGGGAGCGCTTTACGATGGATGAAGGGTGTTCCCGGGCAGTGCGGGAAGTTTTTATTCGCCTTTATAAAAAAGGTTTGATTTATCGTGGTAGTTACTTGGTCAATTGGTGTCCTAAATGTGCCACTACGATCTCGGATATTGAGGTAGAACATGAGGAAAAAGAAGGGCGTCTTTGGCATTTGAGGTATCCTCTGGTAGAAGGGGACGGCTATATTCAAGTAGCTACCACCCGTCCGGAAACCATGTTGGGCGATACAGCAGTTGCGGTTCATCCGGAAGATGAACGGTACCAAAAGTTAGTGGGAAAGAAAGTAATTTTACCCATCATGAAGAGGGAGATCCCGATTGTGGCTGACGCCATGGTCGATCGGGAGTTTGGCACCGGGGCGGTTAAAGTAACTCCGGCTCATGATATCAACGACTTCGAAGTCGGTTTAAGACATAACCTGCCCCAGATCACGGTCGTTGGTTTTGATGCCAAGATGACCGCTGAAGCCGGTAAATACGCGGGACTGGATCGTTATGAATGTCGAAAGCAAATTTTAGTGGAATTGAAAGAAAAGGGCTACCTAGTAGGGGAAGAAGTTCATAACCATGCGGTGGGCGCGTGTTATCGTTGTGATACGGTTATTGAACCTCTGATCTCTAAACAATGGTTTGTGAAGATGAAACCGCTGGCTGCGCCGGCGATCAAGGCGGTACAGGATGGGGAGATCCGCTTTGTGCCGGAACGTTTTACTAAAATCTATTTGAATTGGATGGAAAATATTCGAGATTGGTGTATATCCAGGCAGTTATGGTGGGGTCATCGCATTCCTGTTTGGTATTGCCAAGACTGCCAAGCCGAATTTACCGCTCATCAGGAGCCGACCGTTTGTCCACAGTGCGGCAGTGAGAAGATAGAACAAGATCCAGATGTCCTTGATACGTGGTTCTCTTCTGCCTTATGGCCTTTTTCGACAATGGGCTGGCCAGAAAATACCGAGGAATTAAAGCATTTTTACCCCACAGCTGTCCTCGTGACGGCTAGAGATATTATCTTTTTCTGGGTAGCGAGGATGATCTTTATGGGGTTAGAATTTATGGGGGAAAAACCTTTTCACGAAGTTCTGATCCACGGATTAGTCCTGGATAAGGATGGGAAAAAAATGAGTAAATCCCGACCGGAGACTAATATTGATCCCCTAGATGTCATTGATAAATACGGCACAGATACTTTGCGCTTTACCCTGGCGACTGGAACCGCTCTTGGTCAGGATCAGCGTTTTCAACTAGAGAAGATTGATGGAATTCGCAATTTTTCTAATAAAATATGGAATGCGGCGCGTTTTATTTTAATGAATTTAGAGGATTATCCGGTTGAGCAAGGAGAGATTAAGCTTGATCCCGCTACTCTTTCTCTAGCCGACCGTTATATTATCTCGCGTTTACAACGAGTGATAGCGGAAGCCAGTATGATGCTTGACCGTTATGACCTGGGCGGCTTGGCTAATTTGCTCTACGATTTTATTTGGAACGAGTTTTGTGACTGGTATATTGAGATGGCAAAACCTCTCCTCAAAACCGAGGGTAAAAAGCGCTATACCACTCAACAGGTGTTGGTGAAGGTCTTTCGTCAAATTATGGTTCTCCTCCATCCCTATATGCCTTTTATTACTGAAGAAATCTGGCAGGCTCTTCCCCATCAAGGAGAGACTGTGATGCTTGCTCACTGGCCGGCAGCGGATGATCAGTTATTAGATCCCTTAGCTGAAAAGGAGATGGGACTAATTATGAATATCACCCGCGCGATCAGAAACATTAGGGCGGATGCCGGAGTGGATCCGGGAAGGAAAGTGGAAGCGATTTTCTTGGCTGAAGAAGATAAACAAAAGATTCTTACAGAAAACCGCTTATACCTTGAAACCCTAGTTGGGCTTAACAAAATTGAGATCCAGTCTGACAAAGCGGTTAAGCCTGGCAAAGCAATGACTGCGGTGGTGGAAGGGGTAGAAATATATCTGCCGTTAGCAGGAATGGTTGACCTTGAGTTAGAGGCTAAACGTCTACAAAAGGAGCTTTCTACTTTAGAAGGGGAAAGAAAACGGTTAGCCGCTAAACTTGCTAATGAGCAGTTTGTAACGAAGGCGCCCCCAATTGTAGTGGAAAAAGAACGGCAGAAATTGGCTGATATAGAGATTGATTATGAGAAAGTAAAGAGTAGGCTGGTAGAGTTATCCTAAAAAACTATTATGAGATTAATTATTTACGTGCTGAGGCGCAAAAAGAATCAGCTGCCTTTTTGTCTTTTTACTTTGACAGAAAGTTTAAGTCCGAAGCTTAAGTTTTTTAGACAAGGTGTCGATTAACATTATGAATTGGAGAGAAACGATCCCGAGTATAAAATCGAAAATCCGGTGGTTCGCTGTATGACTAAGGAGTGAAGAAGCATGTCCGGTTTTGAAGACCAATCATTGGTCGATGATGAACTAGTTTCAGTATACACCGATGAGACCTTAGAACAGCTACTTAGATTAGCTGTTATCTTACGAAAGTTATTGGCGGACCAAGACGAACAAGATAATTATCGTGAGGAAATGTATAGGATTGCTCATACCATTAAGGGCTCATCAGAGATTGTTGGTATCGACTCGATCAGTCAAATTATGTTTGAGGCGGAAAAACTTTTTGCTTCTGTTGATCAAGGAATAACTCGCTTAAAGCCGCTAGCTATTTCTACCCTATTGGATTTAACCTTAGAACTTTCTACTTATCTAGAGGACACTTTTCCGGCCGAGTTGGTCAGTGGAAAAAACTGGGTGGAGCGAGTTAGAAAGTTAGTAACTGATTCCACTCAGCTAGGATTAGTACAAGAGAAACTTACAGAATCAATCGTTAAAACCCAGAGAGAGTTGATGTCGGAAGAGAACTTGATGGGAAAATGGGTTAAACCAGGCCCGGTGCAACCCTTTTTGGAAAATTTAGGCAAACTTACGGTGGTAAAAGATGAATTACTTGCTCTGTATCGCCGTGGGGGAAATACCCTTACTGACTGGGAACAAGTAGGATGTTACCTGGAGACATTGGAAGAGTTAACTTCGGGTTTAAGGGAGAAAGCTCTGCAGCTTCACCTAATTCCAGTCGAAGGGTTATTTTTGAGAGTAAGTCAAACTTGTAGCCAGGATATTGAAGTGAAGTTTATCGGAGCCGAATTAGAGATTAATAGGGAAATGGCGGGTAAACTTGTTCAGCCTTTAACGGCTTTAATCCGTATTCTTTTATCAGAACAGGCAAATAGTTCCGGAAGCCATGGCGAGCAGAAGCGCTTGGTATTTAAAGCCGAAAGAACGGAGGGCGTTTTATCGATTACGGTTACAGTGGAAAATGCTCCGCAAGCTTATCCTCGATCAGGGCCTAATGACTCTTTCATGGCGCTGGCAAGTTTTAAGGAGATAGAAGAAGCGATCAAGAAACTTCAGGGTTGGCTTTGTTTTGATGGAACTGAGGGCGGTCTGGTAAAACTTAATATTCCTGTTTTTCCTCAGGAGATTAGGGGTCTTATTTTTAAGGCCGGCGAACAGCTTTACGCTCTTCCAGCGCGAAATTTCAATCATAATCTGACCATTAATAAACGGGAAATTCAAAAAAGCGGGAGTATGCTTTTCCTCCTACGTTATCCGGAGGTCATTCCGCTTATAGATATGGAAGGAGATTACTCCTCTTCTGAAGAATTACTAGTTATTATTGTTGCGTGTGGCCGTGCCAAATATGGTCTGCTCGTCAAAGAGTTAATGGGTTACGAAGAGATCATAATCTTGCGACAGGAAAAACCAAGAGACGAAACAAGATTAGTATCGGGAACGGCTTTACGCAGGGATGGAACTGTTCTTATCCTTCCCGCTGTTTATGAAATTGCGCAGCAAATTAATATGCTATAGCCTTCCCTTCTTCTGCCGGAAAGATGGGAACTAATATTAGGTGGTAACGTTATAAATTAAATTGACACTTAAATGCGACCGTCGTCGTAAAACAGCATATTTTAGGAGGTCAGCTTCGTGGAATTTAACAAATCTGAGATCAGGGAATGGATTGAATCAATTGCTGGCTCGGTTCTTACGGCTATGTTCATTATGGTATTTTTGTTTCAAACATATAAAGTGGAAGGAAAATCGATGGAACCAAACCTTCACGAAGGACAGAGATTAATCGTGGATAAAATTACTTACCGTTTTCGCCCGCCGGAACCTGGGGAAATTGTGGTGATAAAACCCAAAGATCCCACGAAAAAGTTTGTAAAAAGGGTAATTGCGTTCGAAGGTCAAAATATTAGCATCACTAAAAGTAAGCTACGGATTAACGGTTTAACAGTCAATGAACCGTATATAAAAGAAGAGATGAATGAGGATTATGAGTGGACTGTTATCCCGGAAGAAAGTGTTTTTGTGATGGGGGATAATAGAAACCGCAGTATGGATAGTAGAGACTCTCGTAATGTGGGGTTTGTCCCCTTAAAAAATGTGGTTGGTCGGGCAGTAGTGATCTACTGGCCGCCGCAAGAGGCAAAAATAGTAAAAAAGCCGGAGCTAAAAGGAGAGTTTGACTATGACAATGTGGATTTTAATCATTAAGTTTTTAAAGAATGCGAAAAAAGCCTATCCATAAAAGGAGGCTTTTTTTATCTGAGGGAATTCCCATAATTGCCTTTTAATTGAATTTGGTAATTCCCTAATCCAGTTGTACTAATTCTATACTAATTACGAGGATCAGTTGTTATCTTCTCCCTATGATGTAAACCAATAATATCACAAATAGGCATAGTGAAAAGAATTCCAGTCCCGGGATCATCTAATTTCCCAGCTTTCACTATAGCATTTACGATCGGCTCCATTTTGCTTTTTTCCGTAAGAAGAAAAATAATCTCTTTAGAAGAGTCAACATGTAAGTTAAAAAATTTTTTAAATTCGTTTTCCCCGGTTCCGCGCCCATAGAAAATGGTAGCTCCATGCGCTCCTGCTTTTTTTGCTTGCTCAACGATCTGATCTGCCTTTCCTCTCTCTATAACAACGAAGATCGCAATAGCCTCCATAGAAAGAAACACCCCTTTCATCTTTGAAGAAATTATGATTGCCTTAATATACATACATATAACCACAGGTTAAATCTGGAATAAAATTAGTAATTTTTAGATTTTACGACTTAATGGTGCTTACATGCCAATTAGTAAACCTAAAATCAAAACGGTAATCGCGGACCCTAAGGAAGTGAGTCCTACTAAACCAAAGCCGTTTAGTAAGGGATCGCTAGCAGCAATTACTTTAGATAGTCCAATTGCTACAGCCATGTTGATCGGGATATTAACTGGCCCTGTAGTGGCGCTAGCTGAATCAAAGGCTATTCCGACGATCGCCTTGGGAGCAAAATAAGCTAAAATTATTGTAATGATTAGTAAGGGGATAATGACCGTAGTTGAAGGTATTTGATAAAGGATTTTGAAAATACCTAAAGCCATTCCCAGACCAAAACCAATGGCAACCGCTTGAATTAATAATTTTTTAGGGAGTACACCAATAGAGATCTCTTCAACTTCCATAGCCAGGGCTTGGAGCGCCGGTTCGGCAAGGGTCGAGAGGTAACCAATCAAAAAACCGATGACAATTGTTAAAAACTTATTATCTATTACTACCAAATTGGAGCCAACTGATTCACCGAGCGGGATGAGACATAGCGAGATTCCTTTTAAAAAGAGGAAAAGTCCAACCAGGCTAAGAAAATAACCACCGAGGAGAGAAGAGGGTTTTTCAACAGGGCTTTTTAATACAATTAATTGGAAGAAGAGTAAACCGAAGACGATCGGGCCAAGACTTTTTAATGTGCCCAACAAATCCTTAAACAAAAAAACTCCTCCTTAATAATAAGCTAAAGATAACCTTGTCTTTACAACTCTCTACCGTAATTCGAATCGTGTGTTATATTTTCTCAAAATTGCGGAATAATTTCTCCATTCTACGAAGGGGTTCACGGCGTAGAGCCCCTTCTTTATTGATGCAGACTTGCTTAGTTTCACCAGTGACCAGGAGGAGACCATCAGTCTCGCGGGTGATTTTATAAGAAAACTCTATATAGGGAGGGCGAATATCTTTAATTATGGTCTCCACTGTTACTAAATCATCATATTTAGCAGGAGAATGATAACGACAAGAAGTTTCGATTAGGGGAAAAAAATAACCATCTTCTTCACATTGCCGATAGGAGAAGCCGATCTGTCTTAAGAATTCAGTTCGACCTAATTCCATCCAAGGCAGATAACGAGAGTGGTGAACAACACCCATGGCATCGGTTTCTGCATAGCGAACCCGGAAAGTGACTTGATTGGGCAAAAAGGCTGAGGTCTTAGTTGGCGGCGTAGAATTGGTTGCTTTTTTCACTTTTCTTCCTCCAGAAAGCTATAGATTAGGCTTGATAACCAGTTCTTCTCTGTGCTTTTGTTTATTATAGTATATAAGTAAAAAGGATACAACTAATTATCAAAGACCGAGTGGGGTGGACACGGATCGGGCTGAAAAACTTTTTATCGAGCAACAGATCGAAAAAAACAAAGGCTCACAAGGCTCTTAATGACTAAACAGGTCTTTATCTTATTATCCAAATCATTTTTTTCCCACTACCAGCTCTACTATTTGTTCAATCGCAGAAATAATCATTAATTCCACTTGTCCGCGAGGCTTTTTAGCTGCTTGGAGGAGCGCTTTTTGTCGTTTAGAGTATTCACCCACATCTATCTGCTTTCTTTCGTCTTGATTTTCTAGGAAGCTTAACGCCTCGAGACCGATCATGGCTACTGTTGACAGGTCAGCGGACAGGCTGTGAATCCCTTGGAGGATGGGGGAGTGTTGAATGATTAGTTCAAGAGCAGCATGGTTATCTCGCCATAAAATAAGCCGTTTTTCCAGTTCAGCCTGGAGTTGATGAGCATCTTTTTCTTGAATGCTCTCGCTCCGGAATTGATTAACCAATTTTCGAAACTCTCGGGCTACTTTGGCATCCGGTCTAGCGGCATCGACGACGCGGGTCAGGGGTGAAAAAGTGGTATAGAAACGCTGTACCGTGCGTTCATAGTTTTTTACGGGCTCACACACGTCCACTAAATTCTTTAAAGGGGCGATCTCTTCTCCGGCAGTTAATCTTCTGAGCATCATCGGGTAGTTCTTCTCATGGGTTAAACCTAATTCTTCAAGATGGAGACTACTCCGCTCTAACCGTTGATACAGATCATCTAAAGCGCAAAGGGTTACCGGAGACCATAGTCTTTCCGCGATGGCGGCAGTTCTTGGCCAGATTCTGGAGTCAATGGTCTCGGGTGAAACAAACTCGCTCCACATGGTCGCTTCGCCTCCAAGGATATTTTTACTTTCCTCTAATGTTAGCCCGCTGTCCAGAGGTAGGGGATCATTAAGATAATGGAGAGCAGTTGGTTGAATCAGATCAAGGTAATAACCATGCGAGAGAATGCTTTTATAACCAAGTTTAGCGGCCTGGATCATACTTTCTCTGCCACGCCAAGATTGAATGACAATCTTTGGAGGCAGATCAGGGGAGAGGATTTCATCCCATCCGATCATTTTTTTCTTATATTTACTTAAAATCGCGAACAGTCTTTGGTTAAAATAACCTTGTAGTTCATGGGTATCTGGGATCTTTTTGGCGGTCATGAATGCTCTAATCTCTTTATTTGCTAGCCATTGTTTACCGCTATTCTCATCTCCTCCGATATGAACATATTCATCTGAGAAAAGATCCGTCATTTCATGAAAAAGAGCATCCAAAAAAGCATAAGTCTCTTCTCGTACCGGGTTAATCGTTGCCTCATGGACTCCAAAACTAGTCTCGATCTGATAGGGCCCAGGAGCGCTGGCTAATTCGGGATGCCCAACCAGCCAGCTACTGGTATGACCTGGCAGGTCGAATTCGGGTATGACCCTAATTCCACGGTCATCCGCATAAGCAATAACCTCTTTTATTTGCTTTTGCGTATAGTACATTCCATGGGAACCGTATTGGTGTAAACGGGGAAAGACTGTGCTTTCCACTCTAAAGCCTTGATCATCGGTGAGATGCCAATGAAAAACATTTAATTTGACGGCGGCCATGCCATCAAGATTACGTTTAATCACCTCAAGAGGTTGGAAATGCCGGGCGCAATCAATCATCAAACCTCTCCAGGGAAACCGAGGGTAATCTCTGATTTGTACTGCGGGGAGATAATACCCGTCTTGATCTGGGGTTACTAATTGGAGTATTGTTTCCAAACCTCTTAAAACCCCTAGATCAGTGAGGGCTATTAATACGGCTTGATGGTCATTAACTTCGATCGTATACGATTCATCCTCATTTAAGATTAGTTCCCCATGGCGTTGGCAGTTTATAGCCAAAGAGATCTCCTCGATTTTAGGCTCGGTTACGAGTTTGTTGTTATTTAAAAACAATCCGGTCTTCTCAGCAAGTCGATTTAAGAACCGGGAAGCGCTTGAGATTATTCTTCTTCCCTGAAAACCTTCTATTCCGACGGTAAAGGCGGGGGTAATCCGTAGGCCCCCAGGTTTTGGAATAACGGTAACAGGTTTGGGCAGCAAATAGTCTAATCCTTTCAATGAGTCACGCTCCTTAAATGATTAATAGTTCGGTTTAATTTTTGATTTGTGGAAGTTCAGCCACTTTATGCTTTATGACTTAACCATTATAATAAGGAATATATGATTTATTTGAAGATTCAGCAAGGGAAGAAAGGTAATAAGCAAAAATAAGCCAAAGTTAAAATAACTTCGGCTTAAACATGGTCAAGTTAGCCCATGGTCACCACGATTTCATGACTGGTACCCTCGGGTTGTGGTGGAATTACGTCTATGATGGGTTGTCCGTTTAGGGTAATCGTTTTTACTCCTGTTTGTACTCCCTTAGGGTTTTTTACAAAGATCTGATAAGTTGCGCCTCGCCATTGCCTAGTGACTCGGAATTCCTTCCAGTCTGATGGGATACAAGGATCAATGATTAATCCTTCAAAAGTTAAACGAATACCTAGAATCCAACGAGTAGCTGCTGTATAAGCCCAACCTGCGCTCCCGGTTAACCAGGGGTGGCGAGCACGCCCAAAGGCGCTATGATCGCGGCCGATGATGAATTGACAGTAGGAGTACGGTTCTGCTTCGCGGATCTCAATTTGTTCATTTTGATTGTATGGTAGCAAAGCATCATAGAATTTCATTGCCCGGTTGCCGCGACCTAAGCGACATTCAGCAATGATCGCCCAGGGATTGGGGTGACTGAAGATGGCGCCATTTTCCTTAATTCCCGGGTAAACGCGGGTTACAAAACCAATATCATCATTAGGTTTGGAATAAGCCGGCCAGAGCAAGTGGAGACCCCAATCTGAATAAAGGTACTGGTGGACAGAATCCATACAGGTTCGGCCTCGTTCTTCGGCTGCGGCTCCTGAAAGGACAGCGAGGGCGTTGGATTCGAGATGGATTTTACCTTCTTCATTAGCGTGCGTTCCGATTTTGTCACCGCGGGCTGTAATCCCCCTGATGTACCACTGACCATCCCACAAGTTTTCTTCACAAACCTGACGAACCTTTTCAGCAAGAACTGAATACTTTCGATAATCTTCGTCCCTTCCTAAGAAGCGAGCGGCTTCAAGAAAAGCCTGTAACGTCCAGTAATGGAGGAAAGAGACCATGGCACTTTCCCCGCCGCCCAGGTTGAGACAGTCATTCCAATCGGCGCGGAGACCTTTGCAGATTCCGGTTGGTCCCACCTGATTCGCTGAAAAATCTAAGGCTCGTTTTAAATGTTCATAAACCGTAGCTTCTCCTCCGTCAGCAAAAGGAACGACTTGAGCAAAAAACTCTCGGTCTCCGGTTTCTTTCACATATTCACAGACCGAAGGGATCAGCCAGAGATGGTCATCGGAACAAGTATCATTGAGACCATGGATCAGACTGCTCGGATCAGGCTCAGGAACGACGGTTGGCGATTTAAATTTAGGGGCTGGTGGTCGTGAGGAATCAAAGAGCTCTGGTTCGAAGAGGTGCAATCCGTATCCCATCTTGACCTGAGCACGCAAAAGTTCCAGAATGCGTTGGCGAACTTTTCCTGGATTAGTACAAGGAACGCTCATAATATCTTGGGCGGTATCACGATATCCAAGTCCGGTGCGCCCGCCGACTTCAATGAAGGAGGCGAACCGGGACCAGACAACGCAGGTTTCAGCCTGATAAGGGTTCCAAGTATTGATCATCGTGTCTAACCCCTGATGAGGGGTTTTACATTGAAAATTGGCTAATTTCTTGCGCCAATATTCTTTTATTTCAATAAAGACACGATCTACATTAGCAAGGTTTGAGTATTTATCTCTAATGATTTGAGCGGTTTCTCTATTCCCCACACCTAACAGATAGATTAATCGTCTTTCTTCACCAGGCGCCAAGGTAATTTTCTTATGCAGCGCGCCGCAATGGTTCCCTCCTAATTCACTACTGTTGGCGCAAACCCCTTTTTCCACTGCAAACGGGTTGGTCTCTGTGCGATAGGGACCAAGAAAACGATCACGGGTTGAATCATAGCTATCAGGTTCAAAGTTGGAAGTAAAATAGTGAAAAGTCCAGGGTTCATAAAAGAAATCATATTCGATAATGCCATCTTGATAACTGGAACCACTGGCATAAAGACTCATTTGAAAGTTTTGATTGTCGATCTCAATATGATGAAAAGAGAATTCTACATAGGAGAAGAGACTCAACCGGCGAGTTCTATTAGTATTGTTTTTAATCTTAACATCCCAAATTTCAACGGCGTCATCAATGGGAATAAAGAGCAACTGTTCTCCGGTAATTCCTTGGTATTGACAAGAGAACTTAGAATAGGAAAGACCGTGCCGGCATTGATAAGTAGCTTTTTTCAGATCTAACCCTACCGGTTGCCACGAAATAGACCAATATTCTCCTGACTCCTCATCCCGGAGGTATACATAATGACCGGGACGATCAAGAGGAATAGCGTTAGGCCGAAAACGAGTGATACGATGATGTTGCGCTTGTTGATAGAAAGAATAACCGCCCGCATTATGTGATATAACCGTACAAAGATCTTTTACTCCTAAATAATTGGTCCAGGAAACAGGAACATCCGGGCGTTCGATGACATACTCACGGTTTACATCGTCAAAATATCCATATTTCATTATTATCTTCTCCTTTACGTCTTAAAGATTTAAGAATGCTTTCATTTTGTCACAAAGGGCGGTAGCCAAAGCTTCATTGCTCATTTCCGCATAGATCCGTAGCAGGGGTTCAGTTCCGGAAAATCTAATACTAATCCAACCGTCGTTTTCAAAGTAGACCTTGACACCGTCTTGATAATTAACATGATGAATGTCATAGCCAAAATCGGGTAGTTCTTTATTCTCAAAAATCTTCTTAACCAGGCGACTTCGGTCTTCTAAAGTGAAATGGAGGTTTTTTTCCACCATATAGTAATACCCAAATCTTTGGTTGATCTCTGCCAACAGCTCGGATAAATTTTTTCCGGTAACGCTTAGGAGTTCAATTAAGAGGCTGGCAGCGAAAATGCCATCTTTCCCTAAAATATGTCCACGGATTGTTAATCCACCGCTGCTTTCGCCACCAATGAGCGCATTTGTCGCTTCCATTTTGGAACTAATATGTTTAAACCCGACAGGCACCTCATAACATTCTTCACCAAAACCGTAAGCAATTTTGTCTAAAAGGTGAGTAGTAGAAACATTTCGCACTATCCCGCCTTTCCAACCTTTGTATTTTAATAAATAGTAGTATAGTAAGGCGAGGATATCATTAGGGTGAATGAAATTTCCCTGTTCATCAATAATTCCCAAGCGGTCAGCATCGCCATCGGTGCCAATACCGATCTCATATCCTTTTTCAACTACCGTATCTCTCAGACGGTGCAGCGTATGGGTGGTAGGGGAGGGAAGCCTTCCCCCAAAAAGAGTGTCGTGGCGATCATGAATAACATGCAATTCGCAACGGGCGGTTAGGAGGATAGTTTGTAAGCAGGTTTTTGAGACACCATACATGGGATCTAGAACCACCCGTAACTTTCTTTTTCGAATGGCGTCGATGTTAATCATCCCTAAAATGGTATCGATATAATCATCAAAGGGGTCGATATGCTTAATCAGGTTCTCGTTTTTACCCTGTTCAAAATCGAGCGAACAGATATCGGCGGGAGAAATATTTTCAAGATGAGCTTCAAGTAAGTCTGTTACTAACTCAGTCGCATCTCTTCCGCCTGCGGTAAAAACCTTAACCCCGTTGTAATCAGCTGAATTATGGCTGGCAGTTACCGTTGCCCCCAAAAAAGTTTTCATCTTCTTTACGGTGAACATGACGAGAGGGGTTGGCGCTACTTGCGCGATAAAATATACATTGATTTTGTTGCCGGCTAATACTTCGGCCATCCACTTAGCGGCTTTATCGGATAAAAACCGCCGATCATATCCAATAACAAAGTTAAATTCCAAATTATCATCTTTAGATTTTTCTGCTTTCATTAGATTAGCAATCGCTTGTGCCAGAAGACGAACGTTCTCCTTGGTGAACTCTTCACCAATTAACGCCCGCCAACCTCCGGTGCCAAATTTGATCATTTTTCATTCTCCCTCTGTGTATTTTTAAAGTAAGATTTGATAATTTAGTCTTTGAGGAAATTACCATAATTACCATGCAATTCCTTAACTTTAATAAAAGGAAGCAAATTAGGTTAAACTGAGCGGAACTTTGATATTGTATCTTAATCAGATCGGTGGTGTAAACCACTTATGGGTAACTAAGCCAACCGCGCCTAAAAGATCAGAATCCTCCCCCAATGTCGAGCTGATTACGGAGAAGGATTTCTTTAAACCACAGCGCTCTAAAATTGCCCGAAAATCCGTCTGTAATCTTTCGATTAATAGCTCTTTAAAACTAGCCCATACTCCGCTGATTACTACCATATCTAAATCAAGTATTCCTCCGCTAAAGGAAACAGCAATGGAGAGAGCATCGACCGATTCTTCTAACAGCAGCGTTGCAACCGGATCTCCAGCGCATGCTCGGGCATAAAGATCGAAGCAATTACTAACTTTTTTACCGGTTTCCGCTTGGTAACGCTTGATTACATCCGGAAGATAGAGATAAGTTTCTAGACAGCCTTTCTGGCCACAACGACATTGATACCCATTTTTTTTCAAAGGGATATGTCCAATTTCACCGGCCATTCCTTGAGGACCAGTCAACAATTTCCGATTATAAATGATTCCAGCTCCAACACCGGTACTTGTTTTGAGATATAGAAAGTTTGAGACGTCTTTGGCCGCCCCAAACCATAACTCGGCTAAAGCAGCAGCATTAGCATCATTCTCAACCACAACTGGAAAATCCAATTCATGTTCGAGAATTTCAGCGATCTTGATCTCACGCCAACCCAGGTTAACAGATTGCAACAGAATTCCTTGCTCACTTTCGACTATTCCCGAAATAGCGACACCAATCCCTAGAATATGCTCTTTTTTTACCATACTATTGGTTAGGAGGTCTTCAAACTCCTGAACCAACTCCTTAATAAGAGCATTAGGTTCAAGGGAATAAGGAGAGTAACTTCTTTTGCTCATTAAGGAGCCTTTTAGATCGGAAACTCCTAAAGCCACTTGGTCTCTGCGAATTTGAATCCCGATGATATAAAGCTTCTCAAAGCATAGCTTTAAAAAAACAGGTTTACGCCCACCGTTTGATTCGCCGATACCGTGTTCGGTGATGATCCCCTGAGTCAGCAGTTCACTTACTATTCGAGTGACAGTTGAGGGGCTCATTTTTGTTACCTCGGTCAGCCTTGCCCTGGAACAGGTACCTTCTCTATAAATAGTCTGCAAAACAGAAACAATATTATAAGATCTTATTAAACTGGTACTATTTAATCCGCGTCTTTCTTTATGCATTTTTTCTCCTCTTTGTTTCAATCTGAAATTAATTTACTTAAAGCTTACTATTATCTGGTTAAATTGTCAAGTAAGGATAAAACCGAGCTCAAATAAGCTCAATTAATGCTTCGAAGAAAATAAAATTCTTTCTATTTATAATAACAAACGAAAGAGTAGAAGGTATATAATATCACAAACCCATTGTAAGCTGCGGGTATTCGTATGAAGAAATGTAAGATTTTTAATAATTAATACTTGCTATTGACAGCAAAAATTTAGTATGGTACCATGAAAATGTAAAAAAGCAATTAACAAACAGTATACAAATAGTGTCTTGTTTTAGCTGAAAGACGACAACAAAGAGATAAAAGAGATGTGGTATCGATTTTTATTTATAAACTTATTTTCAATATGAAAATTACTCTTTAAAGACTGGGTTTGGTTAAATTACATCAAGATTTCCTTAAGTAATGATAAAAGAAAGGGGGGGATGCTAACTTATAAAACGCGACACTAATCTTGTCGATATTGATAACAACAGGTAGATTCTTAGTAGGGTTTCTTGATCATTTCTCGTTCCCCGTTTTCGACAATGGTTAGTTTTAGTGGCTGAAAGTACTAAAAACATTAATTTAGGGAGGTATTTGGTTATGATTTTGAGAAAGTCCAAACTGGTAGTGGTTCTCTTAGCAGTTCTGGTTGTTTCCCTTTTACCTTTTAACTCCGTATTCGCGGCGAAGAAGGTTACCATCCGGGTGCTAAACTATTTGGATGCTAGCAGCCCGGGCGCTTCTCGGGAGATAATTGAAGTATGGCAAAAGTTTGAGGCGGATAACCCGGACATTCTTGTCATACGGGAAGATCAGTTTAATGAACCTTTCCATCACAAAACTGAAGCTTACGCCGCAGCGGGAAAACTTCCCGAAGTACTTTATGTCTGGCCGGGTGGACGCTCTTCAACTCTCCATGAGAAGAAATTACTTAAGGATATTACTCCGTTCTTAGGCGATAAACGTAACGATTTTATTGATGCCGCATTAGTTCCTCAGGCTGGCGGTTATTTAGCGATGGTCCCGATCGGACTAACCGCTTCACATGCAATGTATGTAAATACCGCATTGTTAGAAGAATTGAACCTAAAGATGCCTAAAACATATCAAGATTTAAAAGAGATGGTGGCTCCGTTAAAGGCCGTCGGAAAAGATGTTATTGTCATGGGCGCCCAAGATGATTGGGTAATGCAATCTGTCTTGTACAGCATGATCTTCGGTCGAATTGCCGGCAACGAAAAGGTAGAACAATTTATTGCCGGAAAGGCGAAATTCACCGACAAAGTTTTTGTTGACACTCTAAAGTTTTATGAACAACTATTCACCGATGGCGTGCTTAGCCGTAAAGTGATGCAGACCCCTTACGGTGAAGCCCCGGCTTTATTTGCCGCCGGTAAAGCGCCGTTTATGATTGATGGCGACTGGAGAGCGAGTGCTTTCCTAACCGATCCAACTACGGATCAAGCATTAATTGCGCCGAAGGATCAAAAGAAAGTAACGATCACCGTATTCCCGGCTATTCCCGGAGAAGTTAATAGTCGCGCCTCTTCGATTGTTCCCGCTGTCGGCTATGCAATGAGCGCTCATGTTAAGAAAGGTTCCGCCGAAGAAAAGGCGGCTTGGCGCCTTATTGAATGGCTTAACTCAATGGAAGTACAAAAACTACGGTTAGAGACCGGAGCGGCTTTCCCCACCCGTAAAGGCGTAACCAGTGATCGGCTTGAGCCCTTAGCGCAGGAAAGAGCAGAATTCTATGGGCGAATTAGCGGAACGTATGTTCTGGATGATAAGATTGCACCCGAGGTATGTATCCCTCTAAATGTTGGATTGCAAGAAATTGGTATGGGTTTAGCCACTCCTGAACAGGTGGCGCAGAAAGTTCAAGCCGCCTATGATGGTTGGGCAAAGGCAAAAAAGTAAGGTAGTATCCTTTTGATAAGGCCTTGCGGAAGGCAGCCTAAAGCTGAGAACCGCAAGGTCTTCTACCCTCTAAAGCTCCAGTTTCCATCAGACAAAAGGTTTTTACGTGTTACCAGTCTTAAAAGTTAGCTACGTAAAGGTTGTTACAGATTATTTAAATTAGGGAGGTAGTAAGATGAAACAGCACCTAGCCAAAAAAGAAGAGCGCCGCGCTTATCTCTTACTGGTCTTACCTGCCGTCCTGCTCTATTTTGCGGTGATCGCCTTTCCGATGGTATTTTCCATCGGGATGAGTGTGAGTGATTATTCCGGCGGTCAGATTTTTGGCGGATCCGTCCCCATAAACTATGTGGGATTCTCTAACTATACCAGAATGTGGAAGGATCAATACTTTTGGATTTCTTTAAAAAATAACGTTTATATCGTATTGATCTCTATTTTCGGTCAGATCCCTCTGGGTTTTGTTCTGGCCTATGCTTTACATCGGAATCAGGTCCGGCGGAAAGGTTTTTTTCAAACCGTTATTTATTTACCCTCTGTTATTTCCTCGGTCATTGTGGGGATTCTATGGCAGACAATTTTCTCGCCTTATGGCCCTTTTACCGAATTAATGCAGTATTTTAAACCGGGATGGGAAAATACTCTGTTATCAAATCCTCGCACGGCAATGCTCCCTGTTCTCTTAGTGATGCTTTGGTTTTATACCGGAACTTATTTTATCATTTTCCTGGCTAACCTCCAGAAGATCGATCAGGAAGTGATCGAGGCGGCTAAAATTGATGGAGCGAGTGAATGGCAGAGTCTGAGGTATGTGATCCTTCCCGCCCTTTCTGGGGTAATTGTTACCTCATCGATTTTGGCGATCTCCGGCTCTCTTAAGAGCTTCGACTTGATCTTTGGTATGACCGCCGGAAACCCGGCGCGAAGAACATCGGTGTTAGCGCTGTATATGTATGATACCGCATTCCGGGGAGCGCCAAAATATCCACTGGCTAATGCGATCTCCACTTTTATGGTGGCCTTTAGTTTCCTCCTAATTATTATCACCAAGCTCGTAGAGAAGAGATTTGGAGGGAGAGAAGAATGAAAATAATTCCGCAGACGATTGCTGATCCTATAAAAGAGAAACAACCACGGCGTAAAAAAAACTTGGTTCAAAATGAAGCCGGTATAGTTTCCCGCCTCTTCTTTGGTGTTGTTCTTTCTCTTTTTTCAGTATTATCCATCCTCCCCCTGGTTTGGCTCGCTTTAAGTTCTTTCAAGACGACCCAGGAGTTTCAGATGAATCGGTTAGGACTACCGCTCAACTGGTTTTTCAAAAATTACCTTTTTGCTTGGAAGATTGGGAATATGGGGACGTTGGTTTTAAACAGTCTGTTTTACACCTCGATTTCGACAATTGCGGTGATCTTTTTTTCACTGGCGGCCGCTTTTGCCTTTGCTAAGATTAAATCAAAGGCTACTCCTTTTCTTTACGGTAGTTTTGTGATCGGAATTTTATTAACCATACAATCCATTATGGTGCCCTTATTTTTAATGGCTAACACGGTTAATTTGCTTGACACCCGTTTGGGGGTGTTAATTCCTTATGTAGGCCTGGGACTCCCCTTAGGAGTATATCTATGCACCGAATATGTTAAAAGCATTCATGATTCGATTGTTGAATCGGCAAGGATTGATGGGGCCGGCTATTTTAAGATTTTTGGCGTAATCATTCTTCCGATGGCGAAACCGGTCGTTTCGACCCTGGCCATCTTGAATGTGTTGACCGTTTGGAATGAATTTATGATGATTAACATTCTTGTTTCGAGGGAAACTCTGAAATCATTGCCGGTGGGTATTATGAAATTCTCGAGCGCATTATCTTCAGATTATGGCAAACAGTTTGCCGCCTTGGTAATTGGTTTGCTACCGTTGCTCCTCTTTTATCTGGTATTTCGGAATAAAATTACTGAAGGGGTTTCTGCCGGAGCGGTTAAAGGATAAAAAACTTCTTCTGATTGACTAAACTAAAATAAAGGAATTAGCATAAAACTATAGAAACATAACAGGCAAAAAGGAGTACGAAAAGGAGAGGTTAGTAATGCGCATTATCGTGGAGAAAAATTATGACACCATGAGTAAAAAAGCGGCTTTAATTGTGGCTAGTCAAGTTATTTTAAAACCTAATTGTATTCTCGGACTGGCTACCGGAAGCACGCCCTTAGGCATGTACCGTGAATTAATCGCAATGTTCAAAAAAGGGGAAATAGATTTTTCAAAAATTAAAACATTCAATTTGGATGAATACTATCAACTGCCACCGGATAAAGCGCAAAGTTATCATTTTTTTATGGCGGAAAATTTATTCAACCATATTAATGTAAAGCCTGAGAATATACATATCCCAGAAGGAATGGCGATCGATATTCAAAAAGAATGTAAAGAATACGAAAGCGCCATCGAACAAGCAGGGGGAATCGATCTCCAGGTTTTAGGAATTGGAGAAAATGGCCATATTGGGTTTAATGAACCAGGAGATAGTCTAAGAGCCCAGACTCAGCTGGTTGGTTTAGCTGAAGATACGATTAAGGCGAATAGTAGGTTTTTTGACTCAAGGGATGAAGTTCCTCGTCAAGCAGTGACCATGGGATTAGGAACGATTTTAAAAGCCCGACGCATATTACTTTTAGCCAATGGTCCTAAAAAAGCGCAAGCGATTAAAGAGACAGTCAGCGGGTATATTACGACGAAATTTCCATCCTCTTTCCTTCAGATTCATCCGGATGTTACTTTAATACTAGATCAAGAGGCGGCAAGTTTAATTCGGTAGTTTTTTAATCAACAAAGAGAGGCTGTTCCTTCAAAGTTAGGAATAGCCTCTTGATAATTTATAGCACTAATCCTCCTCCCACATTTAAGACCTCACCTGTTATATAAGAGGCTTCCTCTGAAGCTAGAAAAAGAACAGCATGGGCAATATCACGGGGAGTTCCAACATAACCCATAGGTATTTTAGAAATCATAAGATCCCATACTTTTTTCGGCACATTTTTGGTCATATTAGTTTCAATAAAACCCGGGCAGATGGCATTGACTGTTACCCCTTTTTTTGCTAGCTCCCGGGCAGCAGTTTTTGTTAAACCAATAATTCCTGCTTTAGAGGCGCTATAATTGGCCTGACCGATATTACCAAGCCATGAGGCTGAAGATATATTTATTATTCGCCCATACTCTTGTTTTCGCATGACAATTGCTCCTAATTGAAGAACGTTGAAAGTACCGGTTAGGTTAATCGCTATTACCTCATCCCATTCTTCAATGGTCATTTTATGAAGCATGGCATCTCTGTTAATACCAGCGTTGTTTACTAAAATATCAATCCGACCGAATTCACGTAAGGTAAAATCGATGAGTTTTTGCGCTTTTTCCCGTAGTGAGATGTCAATTTCCATCGGTTTGCATTGTCTACCCAGTTTTTGAATTTTTTCTGCGGTAATGATTAATGAATCAAGATGACGACCAGCAACAACTACATGCGCGCCTTCTTCAGCCAAACATAAAGCTGTTTCTTTGCCAATTCCCCGACCTGCCCCGGTTACAATTGCTATTTTCTCGTTTAACCTTTTCATTAAGACACTCCTTTCGGCATTTTAAGATTAATGCTTGTTTAAAATCGCAATTATTCTACCAAGCCCTTTACTCTTTGTAATTCGAAGATACCTTCTTTGAACTTCAACGATTACAAGCCTATTTGGTTAGGAAAACAGGTAGGTTGATTTACATTAATATTGAAAAAGACAATATGTAAATTTATGGTCGTATGCTAAAAACCTAACTATAAATGATTTCGCTTTTTATTTTACATTTCCTTCGTGATCCGGAACTTAAAAAATTAAGTGAAAGGTTAATTTAAATCTTTAAGGTAAAGCGCTGACCAAATGGAGCAGCATTAGTCTCCAATCAAAACGGGAAAAGATGATAAACAGTAGTGATAAATTCGCCTTTAGCCTTGTATATCCTTTAATTAAGCGCAGAGTAGTATAAAAAATGTAATAGTTTTTTTGCTTCTAATAAAAAAGGGAGTATCGCTGCTACCCAAAAAGTAGTATTGCGACACTCCCTTTTTGCTTTACGCTATGCTAATTATTATAAAACTAATCCTCCTCCTACATTTAAGACCTCACCCGTTATATATGACGCTTCGTCTGAAGCTAGAAAGAGAACGGCATTGGCAATCTCACGGGGAGTTCCAACATAACCCATGGGTATTTTAGAAACCATAAGATCCCAAACATGCTGAGGAATGTTTTTGGTCATATCAGTTTCGATGAATCCCGGGCAGATAGCATTAACCGTAACTTTTTTTCTCGCCAATTCTTTGGCGGCGGTTTTAGTCAGACCAATAATTCCTGCTTTAGAGGCGCTATAATTAGCTTGACCAATATTACCAAGCCATGAGGAAGAAGAGATATTAATGATCCGTCCATATTCCTGTTTTCTCATGACAATGGCGGCAGCCTGAAGAGTATTAAAGGTTCCCGTTAGATTAACCGCGATCACTTCGTTCCATTCTTCAATGGTCATTTTATGAAGCATGGCATCTCTATTAATACCGGCGTTGTTTACTAAAATATCGAGCCGACCGAATTCCTGAAGAGTAAAGTTGATGAGTTTATGCGCTTCTTCTCGTTTGGCAATATCTATTTCAAGAGGGACGCTTTTTCTGCCTAAAGCTTGAAGGTTCTTTGCAGTTACTTCTAATGAATCAAAGCGGAGACCTGAAACAACTACATGGGCGCCTGCTTCAGCCAAGCGTAAAGCAATCTCCTTCCCTAGTCCCCGCCCTGCGCCGGTTACAACCGCAATTTTCCCATTTAATTGTTTCATATCAAGATACCCCTTTCTGAAGAGCAGTCGAATTTTAAGCGCGAGCTTTAGGCCTGATAGGTTGTAAGGTATTACGTGGAATAAACTCAGCTGGTAGCACGATGTGTTGTCTTTGATTGATGGTAGAATTTTCAACCAGTTGGAGAATACGTTCGGCAGCAACTAACCCCTGTTCTTTTTTAGGTTGGTTTACAGTCGTTAATTTAAAAATATTATAATTAGACATTTCAATATTATCAAAACCTACTACTGAAATATCATCGGGGACTCGGAGATTATTTTTAGTTAAAGCATCCAATACACCAATAGCAATAATATCGCTGGCAGCAAAGATTGCGGTAAACTTAAGACCTTGTTGTAAAGCTGCCATAGTGGTCTTATATCCGCTTACATAATTTAAGGAGGTAAAGAAAACTAAACTATTATCGAATAAACCATGGCGATTCATAACCTCCATATAACCACGAGCACGGTCAATGGAAGCAGTAGATTCATGTGGTCCTCCAATAAAAAGAACACGTTCATGTCCATGGTTGATGATCTGCTCAGTGGCGATTACTGAACCATTAATATTATCGGCAGTTACAGAATCAATTAGTCGTGATTTCATATATCGACCAACTGTTATACAGGGAAACTGGGAGCTTTTAATAAACTCTTCTACCGGTTCCGGTATCTCAATAGAAATACAAACCATCCCGGAAAATTGATGATAACGAATGGTATTGATAAAGGCATTAACATCCTTCCAAACGCTCTGGGCATTCCAATGCATAACTGTATACCCACGGGAATTAGCGTAAGCTTCAACGGCGGAAAATACTTCGTAAAAAAATGGGTTGTGCATTGGATCACCAGTTACACCAATTATTCCTTTTGGTTTATAATTGCTAAAACTACTGGTTTCGCCTAAGTAAGGCTTTACAGGATACCCTAATTGTTTAGCCGCATCAATTACTTTAGCTCTTAGTTTATTACTTACTCCCGATTGATTAGTAAGAGTGCGTGATACTGTTGAAACAGATACTCCCGCAACTTCAGCAATGTCTTTAAGCTTAACCAAATAAAACCACCTCAAATATTTAATTAAAATTTCGGACAGATGATACCTAGAAATCGCAATCTTATGCAAAATATTTCTATATGTACCTACTACTAAATGAAATAAATTTCTCTAAATAGTAATGCTAATAACATTCTACATAATATTATATTTCTCCTGCTAGCAATCTACACAAATATAGAAAGCGTCCTAGTGGAAAGTGATAACAATAATACCATAAATAATAATCAAAAATAGGAGGAAATAATTTCGCAACACAGAAACCTAAGATGATCTACTATTGGAACAGTTATATTTAATTATCTCATAATTAACGAAAACTAGTTTTAAAACACTTAAGAAAGATACTGATATTTGGATTATTGAGTTGTTTAGATAAAAGTAGAAAGGGTAATTTTAGAGTTAGTATTACGAAAATATTGTTTCTTGATAAGAATTTGAAATAACTTAATCTAATAATATTCGAAATATTTATATAGAGAGGTGGATTGAAAAGGTGAAATTAGCAAAAAGATTTTTCGAAAAAAGGAGGATATAATTACGAAATGACGAATAGGTAAGTAACAGATAATAACTTCATTAATTTTAGATGTCGTTTAATTAAAATAAATTTGCAAGTATCAAAGTTGTAAGGAGATGTCACTAGATGGCGATTAAGGGAGCAGACTTTTGGGGCGTATATGAAAAAGCAGACCTAGTGGAAACTGTGTTTAACAATGTTAACCTCTTAGCATATAAAAGTAGTAAAAAATCAGTATCTTCTCTGCTGGAAGATGCTGCCCAAAAAGCTCCGGCGAAAATAGCTCTGGTCTGCCAAGAACAGAAGTTATCCTATAGTGAGTTGTTAGAAAAAGTTATAGTTATGGCGTCAAATTTGAAGGAAAAATATCAGTTGCTTCCCGGCGAGCGGGTAGCGGTATTAATGGGCAACCGGCTAGAATTTGTTGTTTCTATCTTTGCCATTAGTTATCTGGGCGCGGTTGCTTGCGCCTTAAATGCCCGCCTGGCGCCAAGGGAAATTACATATATGTTGAAAGATAGTGGAAGCCGAATTTTGATTTCGGAAGATGCTTGGGTAAATAAGTTGAAAGCGTATTTACCGGAGACTGATGTGCAAACAGTAATCAATATTATGGATACCGGCGGCAACCTCATTGAACTTGACGGGAAAATAGTTGATTTTTTCACTTTATTTAATCGGAAGATTCCGAGGGCAAACCGTTATATGGTTGATCCCGATTTACCAGCAATGTTGCTATATACCTCAGGAACGACCGGTAAACCTAAAGGTGTGATACTTACTCATTTTAATATCACAAACTCCGTAATTAGTTATGCCAAAGTTCTTCATCTATCGAAAGAAGACAATACTGTAATTGCGGTTCCGTTATTTTACGTGACAGGTTTGTTGGCCCAGTTATTTCTCTTTATCTACCTTGGGGGAACAACTTATATTATGAGAGAGTTTCATACCCGGGATTTATTGCAGCTTATTGAAGAAAAAGAAATAACCTTTTTCCATGCGGCGACCGCTATTTATAACATTTTGCTTCAAGCGAAAGACCGTGAACAGTATAGCATGCGTTCCTTAAAAATGGCCTTATGTGGAGGGGCGCCAATTAGTCGTTCTTCAATAAGAAAGTTAATTGAGTGGATGCCGTGGTTAGATTTTCGAACAGTTTATGGTTTAACGGAAAGCAGTTCACCGGCGACGATCTTTCCTCATAAACGAATTTTTGATAAACAAGATACTGCCGGGATTCCCATTCCCGTTGTAGAGCTGAAGATTATTGATAACCAGGGAAACCAACTACCGGTAGGGGAGATTGGTGAGATTGCTCTCAAGGGAGCGGTGATTGTTCCCGGTTATTGGAAAAAGGTCCAAGAAACCCAGCAAACTTTTAAAGATGGATGGTTGTTAACTGGTGATCTAGGGAGAATTGATGCGGATGGCTTTCTGTATATCCTTGATCGGAAGAAAGATATGATCATTAGGGGCGGTGAAAATATTTACAGTAGCGAAGTGGAGAATGTTTTACTGGAACATCCCAAAATAATTGAAGCCGCGGTGGTTGGAATACCCGACCCGGTGATGGGAGAAGAATTAAAGGCTTGTGTGGTGCTGAAACCGGGAGAATGCTTAACTGCGGAAGACATACAAGATTGGGCCCGTGCCTTTTTAGCCAAGTTTAAGGCGCCGCGGTACGTAGAATTTTACGATTGTTTACCCCGTAATGCTAATGGGAAAATACTGAAAGCAGCATTAAAAACGAATTAAGATACAAATGGAAATTACCAGTTAATACTTAAAGGAAAACAAGAGGTAAAAGGAAAGTAACGTCTATTTCACAATTTATTAATAAAAAGAATTACCTAATTACCTTAGGTATCCATTTAACCGACCATTATGGCAGTTCTTAAATAAGTTAGCGGTTATTCGCTAATAACGAATAATTGTTATAGAAATAAACCCGGTATGGAATGACTGGGGGTGATTGTAGAGAGAACTAGTTGCGGGCTAGTGGGATGTAGAGGTGTAGATAAGAGGAAAAATTAATTATTAAGGAGGAGTATTAATGTCAAGACGCACTACCGGTTTATTATTAGCTCTATTAATGATTGCGGTGTTAACTTTATCCACTACCTCGATTGGGGCGGTTAAAAACGTGGATGTTGGTTTGTTGGCCACAATTAGCGGGGATTTGAGTGAAGTTGGCAATATGGGTGCTAACGCGGTAAAACTGGCAGTAGAGAATATTAATAAAAATGGTGGAATTAAGGCTTTAGGTGGAGCAAAAATCAATCTAATTGTCGGCGATACTACTAGTGATTTTAGTCAGTCAGTTTTAGTGGCTCAGCGTTTGGTAAATAACAACAAATTATCAGGGATGCTCGGAGCGGGCGTTAGTGGCATGGCGTTAGCAGTGGCTCCGGTCCTTGAAAAAGCGAAGATTCCTTTCTTGACTGCGGCAATTGCCGATAACTTAACTACTCTCGGTTATAAGTATATGTTCCAATTCTGCCCCAAGGGAAGTCAATTTGGAGGCATGCAGGCTGATTTTCTCAAATACTTACAGCAAAAGTTTAATTTGCCCGTGGATAAAGTGGCGATCGTCTATGAGAACACTGCTTATGGTCAGTCCACCGCCAAAGGCATCCGTGATCTCTGCGAAAAACACGGTTTTAATATTGTGACAGAAGAAGCTTATCCGAAAAACTTTACGGATGCCGCTCCTTTAGTAACCAAAGTTCGCGCTGCGGGCGCAACAGTTATTTTCCCGGTATCTTATACTACCGATGCGGCATTAATTCTTAGCACGATGACTGCCATGAACTATAAACCAGTGGTGATCGGCGGTGGCGCCGGGTTTATTTGGCCGGAGTTCTATCGCTCTTTAGGCAAATATGCAGAAGGCGTTTATAGTGTGGGTTCATGGAGCTGGGATACCAAATTTAACCTAAGCGATCCGGAAGTCGTAGAAGCGATTAAATCCTGGGAGAAAAAGTATAAAACATTTATGCCTGAGATCGCCGGCGAAATGTATTGTGCTACCTACATTCTTAAAGAAGCGATTGAACTAGCCAAATCGACGGATGCAACGGATATTCGTAATGCGTTGACGAAGGTTAAACTTACCAAAGGCGCCGGCGCGATGATGCAACCGGGAATTGTGGAGTTTGATGAGTATGGTTGGAATAAGCATGTTCACCCGACTATTATTCAGTGGCAAAATGGTGTAGTGAAGACGGTTTATCCAGTTGAAGACACAGATAATGAAATTGTTTGGGCCTTAAAGTAAATCAATTAATTTAGTAATAAGGGATTAACTTAGCTAAACCCGGGTCCGTGGACAGGATCCACGGACCCGAGACAAACTAAAATCGACAGTCAACTACCATATAATTACATATATTATATAAAAAGGAATATATGCTTTAATTCCCTAATACTTGCGAAGGGGGCGGAAATTTGGGTACATTTTTCCAAACAATAACCAATGGAATATTAATCGGCGGTGTTTATGCGGTAGTGGCTACCGGATTAACCTTAATTTTTGGGGTCCTGAATGTGGCGAATTTTGCCCAAGGTGAATTTATGATGCTTGGAATGTATGTTACTTTGTTTTTAAGTCGGGGACTGGGCGTTGACCCCTATTTGCTGACTTTTCTTGTGGCGGTGATTTTTATCGCTTTCGGTTATCTGGTCGAAAAGTTTTTAATTCACCAGACGTTGAGTAAACCTCATGAAACGCAGATGCTTCTAACCTTAGGTCTGGCTATTTTCTTTCGTAGTCTGATGATGGTCATCTGCGGTCCTAATTACCAATCGCTCGCTGTGCCTTACCGGTTGAAATCATTGTTAATCGGGGGAGTATTACTTTCGTATCCGCGACTTCTTTCTTTTTTGGTGGCTGTCGTCCTAATTATTCTTCTTTGGCTCTTTTTAAACTATACAGAGTTAGGACGAGCGATTCGCGCCAGTTCTCAAAATTCGAAGGCTGCTACTTTGATGGGGATTAATTCGAATTGGATGTATGGAATTGCTTTTAGCATCGGTATTATGCTTGCTGCGGTTGGTGGTCTTACTTTGGTTCCCTTTTACTATGTTTTTCCTGATGTCGGTGTTTACTTTGGGCTGATTGCTTTTGTCGTCGTGGTTCTCGGTGGGTTGGGTGATGTTCTCGGCGCGATTGTCAGTGCGCTTTTGATTGGGATTATTGAGTCGGTGACAGCACAATACGTGGCTCTTGACTTATCACACTTAGGTGTTTTTCTCGTATTTATCTTGGTGTTGGTCTTTAGACCCCAAGGACTGCTGCGTGGAAGGAGGTCTTCGTAATGACATTTTCCAAAAACAAACCGCTGATTCCTTTATTACTTTTAGCGCTGGCGATAGTGATGCCGTTAATCTTTAAACATCCCTATTTAATGCGGGTGGTCATTATGATCTTTTATTTCGGGGTTACTGCTTATGGTTGGGATGTAATCGGTGGTTATGCGGGACAAGTTTCGGTGGGTCAAGGGATGTTTTTTGCCGTGGGAGCTTACTCAGTGGCCCTTGGTTACCTTGTTAGCAATTTGACTCCGGTTGTCGGCGCGTTAATCGGTGTTATTATTGCCATGTTGTTGGCTTTGGGTATTGGTTCAGTGGTATTACGTTTGCGAGGACCCTATTTTACTCTTAGCACGATTGCTGCTTGTGAAGTTGTTCGAATTTTATTATTGCATTTCAAGGAGGCGACCGGTGGACCGGAAGGCCTGGTCATCCCGTATAATGGCTACAATTTATATGCTTTACATTTCGCAAATGACTTACCATATTATTATATTGCCCTCGGTTTGCTGTTAGTGGCGATGTATACTTGCTATCGAGTTAGTCGTTCGAAGTTGGGTTATCAATTAGCCGCGATTAGAAATGATGAGGATGCGGCCAAATCAGTCGGTATTAACCTGATGAAGTCTAAAGTTAAAGCATTCATGATTTCAGCGGCGATTACCTCGCTGGCAGGAGCATTTTACGTAACCTATGACCATTATATTGATCCTTTTAGTACCTGTAGCAACGAAATGTCGGTTAAGATTTTACTCATTGCCGTTCTAGGCGGTAGAAGATCTTTATGGGGACCACTTATTGGGTCATTGTTGATTATTCCCTTAATGGAGCTTACCAATGCATATTTGGCCAGTGTTCGTCCGGGGGCGGCTATGCTTATTTATGCCATGGTACTGGTTGCGGTAGTGCTTTACGCTCCGGATGGGATTGCCAGTGTCTTTAAAAGCGCCGGTAAAGAGCAGAAAGGAGATGATAAGCTTGCTGCAAATTAATAATGTTTCTAAAACATTTGGCGGTCTGAAGGCCGTTAATGACGTAAGTATGGAGATGCGGCCTCAAGAGATTATCGGCTTAATTGGTCCGAATGGCGCAGGAAAAACTACTTTAACTAACTTAATTTGTGGCTTTCACTCCGTTGACCAAGGCCATATCATCTTAAATGATCAAGATATTACCAATAAAGGAGCGGATTTCACCTCCAAACAAGGGTTAACACGTACCTTTCAAGTAGAGAAGTCGTTTAAAGATTTGACTGCGCTCGATAATATTATCATCGGCGTTTTGATGCACGAGCAAAATGTTAATGTGGCAAAAGAGAAAGCCGAAGCAATCGCAAACAAATTTGACTTGTATAAGCAAAAAACCGTCTTAGCGCGTAATTTAACAATCCAAAGTCGTAAATTATTAGAATTTGCCCGCGCGTATGCCACTAACCCCAAAGTAATAATTCTGGACGAAGTGATGGCCGGGTTGACATCCAAGGAGATCGACGAACAGTTGGAGTTGATTCAAGAGATTGCCTCTGAGGGGACCGCTTTCTTAGTAATTGAACACATTATGCATGTTATTATGAGTATTTCCCAGCGTATTATAGTTTTGCAGGAAGGCAAAAAGATTGCGGAAGGCACTCCACAAGATATATCCAGCGATCCGGTGGTTATCGAGGCCTACCTGGGGAAGGGAGATGAAGCGTAATGAGTCTTTTTGAAGTTTGTAACTTATCGGCAGGGTATGGCGATTTAACTATTGTTTGGGATGCGTCTTTCAGTATTGATGATAACGAAATTGTAGTATTGTTGGGCAGTAACGGCGCCGGCAAAACCACACTTATAGAAACCATCGTTGGGCTAAACAAGGTCAAAAGTGGGAAAATGATCTTTAATGGCGTAGAACTGCAGGGCAAAGACGCGGCGGCGATCGCGGAGGCTGGTATTACTTTAGTTCCTCAAGGCCGTGAATTGTTTGCGGGAATGAGTGTTTTAGAGAATTTATATCTTGGTTCTTATCTAAAAGGACCTCGTTCTAAACGAGCGGATTCTTTAGAATTTGTTTTTTCTCTCTTTCCAAAATTACAAGAAAGAAGTCAACAAAAGGCAGGCAGTTTAAGCGGCGGTGAGCAACAAATGCTGGCGATTGGGCGGGCCATTATGTCTGATCCCAAACTCCTAGTTTTAGATGAACCTTCTCTCGGCTTAGCGCCTTTAATTGTGGATACGGTTTTCCAATCAATCTTACAGGTGCGCCAAGAAAAGAAAATTAGTATTTTGCTCGTCGAGCAGAATCTAAAAAAAGCATTATCAGTTGCTGATCGGGGCTATGTTGTGGAATCAGGAAGAATAGTTTTAGAGGGTAATCCAAAGGAATTATTGGCTAACGAACATGTTAAAAAGGCTTATCTTGGCGCTTAATCTCTGCTATGCAGAATTAAGATAAACAATTTTTTCAGAGGAGATGTTGAAAATGGCTGACGTAAAGAAAATAGCGGTTGTTGGCGGCGGGTTAATGGGTTCTGGTATTGCGCAAGTGGCTGCGACTGCCGGCTACCAAGTAACTCTCCGCGATGTTAATGAAGAACTGGTTACCAAAGCCAAAGAGAAGATTGGGTCACTACTCAAGCGCTCAGTTGAGAAAGGGAAAAGAAGCAGTGACGAAGCTAAAGCGATTTTAGATCGAATTTCCACCGCCACTAAGCTGGAAGATATTAAAAATGTTGATGCGGTGATTGAGGCGGTTCCGGAAAATCTGGAATTAAAACAGAAAGTGTTTGCCGAGTTAGACCAGGTTTGTAAACCGGAAACCATTTTACTTAGTAATACATCGTGTTTGCCGATTGCGGCAATTGCCGGCGCGACTAAACGTCCGGATAAGGTCATTGGGATGCACTTCTTTTTCCCAGCTCCTGTGATGAAACTGGTGGAATTGATACGTGGTGTGGCTACTTCGGATGAAACTTTTGCCGTTGCGTCCGAGATAGCGGAGAAATTTGGTAAACATGCGGCCGAGGCTCCGGATCTACCGGGATTTATTGTTAACCGTCTTTTTGTGCCGATGGTCAACGAGGCAATTTACTTAGTAATGGAAGGGGTCAAACCGGAAGATGTCGATGCCAGTTTAAAGCTGGGTTTAAACCACCCCATGGGGCCGTTGGAATTAGGCGATTTTGTCGGTCTTGATACTTTATTATTCTCAATGGAAGGTCTGTATGAAGGTTTTGGTGATTCCAAATATAGGCCATGTCCGTTGCTGAAACGGATGGTTCAGGCTGGACGGTTAGGTAGGAAGACCGGACGGGGATTCTACGAATACAATAAATAATTAAGGAGGACGATTTTTGTGGAAAAGATAGCTATTACTTCTGCGGTGCGTACAGCCGTTGGAAGATTTGGAGGATCATTAAAAGATATTTCACCGATCGATTTAGCCGCGTTAGTAATTAATGAGTCCATTAAACGCGCTGGACTTGAGCAGAGACAGATTGAGCGGGTAGTGCTTGGGGAGAATATTCAAACTACCGCTGGCGGCAATCCTGCTCGTCGCGCTCATTTGGCTGCCGGTTTACCGGTGGAAATCGACGACTATACCATGAATATGAACTGCGCTTCTGGTTTACGGGCGATTATCTCCGCCGCTCAGGATGTCTTATTAGGTGAGATTGACATTGCAGTGGCCGGCGGTATGGAGAACATGTCACAAACACCGTATTTCCTTGAAAAGGCTCGTTTTGGCTACAGATTGGGCAATGGAAATTTAGTAGACTACCTTGCTGATTATATTTTAGGCGATGCCGGTCCCATGGCAGAAAATGTCGCCGCTAAATACAATATTTCCCGTGAACAGCAGGATGAATGGGCTTTTACCAGCCAGCAACGGGCTGGTAAAGCCATCGCGGATGGAAAATTTGTCGAAGAAATTTTGCCTGTAATGGTGCCGGGTAAGAAGCCTTTTGAGTTTAAAGTTGATGAGCATCCGCGCCCAGATACTACTCTTGAGAAATTGGCTTCTTTGCGACCGGTCTTTAAGAAGGATGGTTCAGTTACTGCGGGAAACTCTTCCGGAATTAATGATGGCGCCGCCGCTGTCACCGTTATGACGGAGAAGAAAGCTAAAGAACTGGGTTGCAAGCCACTGGGCTTTGTAGAGGCATGGGCTTCTGTTGGTGTTGAACCCGATCTCTTTGGAATTGGGCCGATTCCGGCAGTACGAAAATTACTGGCGAAGACCGGATTAAAATTATCTGATATTGCGCTCATCGAATTGAATGAAGCATTTGCTTCACCGGTGGTGGCTTCGATTAGGGAACTAGGTCTAGATCCGGAAAAAGTAAATGTTAATGGTGGCGCTATTGCCTTAGGCCACCCAGTTGGGGCTACTGGCGTTATCCTTTTGATGAAAGCATTAAATGAGCTGCGCAGACGCGACCAAAAATATGCTATTGTTACCATGTGTATCGGAAGTGGACAGGGAATAGCTACATTAGTAAGTAGATAATTATTTCACATACCTCCTTTCCCCCTCTCTTTTAAAAAGAGAGGGGGGGATCCAAAAAAAGTTTTGTTATAGCTCGATCTCACTATTGTTGTCTGATAATTTTGTGAGGCTTTTATGAATAATCAACTTTTTAGAAATAATTGGGTTTAATTCTAACACTTTTGAAATTAGATAAGGAATTAGGAATTTACTAAAGGGGGGGAGAAGATGCTTAGATCCGGAGAAGAGTATCGTCAACGACTTTATTCCTACCATAATGATGTTTACTTATATGGCAAAAGAATTGAAAATATAGTAGAGCATCCCTGTATTTCTCCAGTGATTAATTGCATTGCCGCTACTTTTGACGGCGTCAAAATGGGTATTCCCCAAGATGAACTTTTTACCGTCTCCCCGCTTTCCGGTAAGAAGATCAATCGCCATAATCATATTTTTACTAATGCTGAAGATGCAATCATGCGGGTTAAGCTTCTCCGAAACCTCTCCCTGTCAACGGGGGCTTGTACTCATCGGTGTATAGGGATCGACGCTTTAAACACCTTAGATATTGTAACTAGAGAGCTGGATCTTAATTGTAAGACTGAGTATCACCAGAGGTTTCGTAGTTTTCTAAAAGAAGTACAAGATAACGATCTGGCAGTAGCTGCCTGTATAACAGATCCAAAAGGAGATCGGAGCTTAAGGCCATCTCAACAAGCTGATCCCGATTTATATTTGCATATTGTGGATCGGACTCCTAAGGGGATTGTGGTTCGAGGAGCAAAGGCTCATCAGGGCCGGGCTATGGCGGTTGATTATACGCTGGTGCTCCCAACGACTGCTTTAATTCCAGGAGAAGAAGGTTATGCGCTTGCTTTTGCTGTTCCCCCGGGAACTTCTGGAATTACTCAAATTATGGGCGCTGCCGCAAATGAAGCTTTTCGCCTCAATGGTCAGGAAGAGGATTTTGGGAATGCTTCTTTCGGAGGGCATATTGGAGCTTTAGTTGTTTTTGATGATGTCTTTATTCCTTGGGAAAATGTTTTTATGTGCGGTGAAGTAGAATACACCGGTCGCTTACTTGATCTTTTTGTTAGATATCACCGGATGGCTACCGGAGGCTGCAAAGCGGGTCTTTGTGATGTCATTACCGGTACCGTAGCGCAAATTACTAAATATAACGGAGTATCAAAAGCATCACATATTAAGGATAAAATTATCGAAATAGTGTGTTTGGCGGAAACTGCGTTTAGTTGTTCAATTGCGGCCGCAACTATGGGTGAATCTACGGAAGATGGTAATTATATTCCCAATGGGTTACTGGCCAGTGTGGGTAAACTGAACGCGGCTGAAGCAATTTCGAAAAGTCTGACGATATTAGGAGAAATTTCCGGAGCTTTGGCAGCCACCGCGCCTTCGGTACTTGATCTGCAATCTCCGGAAATTGGTCCGGTCATTAAGAAATACCTCTGCGGAGTCGAGGGGGTTACCTGTGAGGACCGGATAAGGATGTTTCGCCTAGTTAATAACCTTCTATTTGGAGTTCAAGAACTGGTTGCTACTCATGGCGGGGGTTCACCTCAAGCGCAGAAGATGGCTATTTATGCCCAATCTCAACTTAAGAACAAAGCCGCTGTTGCGAAAAGATTAGCCGGTATTGAGTAAGGGATTGCGGAGGAGTTTAGATGATTGTCCTTGTTTTTAATGTCGGGGGTTCAAGTCTCAAGTATCAATTAATTGATACCACAGACAAGCAGTGGATCTGTAAAGGCTCGATTGAAAAATTGGGGGAAACTGATGCTCAATGGAATCATCTTAACGATGAGCGCATTGTTTACCCCAAGGTTCCAGAGAAATTTGAGGAAATCGTTCCAACCATTGTCAAATTAGCGAACTTAACAGGATACACTATCGAGTTAATAGCGCATAAAATAGCCTTTGGCGGTCCCAAGCATCTTGCGCCAACGATTTTAACACCTCTTGTGATCAATGAGATTGAGGAGTATGTTTCTGCTTTTCCCGTTCATTTGCCCCCTGCCCTTCAAATAATTAGAATAATTGCTTCCGACTTTCCGAATTTTATTCAAGTTGGTGTTTTTGAACCGGGATTTCATCGTTCGATCCCGGAGTATGCCAGAGTTTATGGACTTCCGTATGAACTTTGCGCCAAATATGGCATCCAGCGATACGGATTCCATGGCGTCTCTCATTCTTATGTAACACAATGGGTAAAAGAAAAAACTGGTCGTTATCCCCAGCGGATGATCTCCTGCCATCTAGGTAGTGGCACGAGTGTCTGTGGGATTCGTAATGGAGAATCAATCGGCATTAGCAGCGGTTTCACACCCCAATCCGGCACCCTGATGTCTACGCGGCATGGCGAATTAGATCCGCATGCTATCTTGTATTTAATGAAAAAAGAAGTTCTTAGTATTGATGAAATTACGGAGTTATTGACCAAGCAGAGCGGCTTATTAGGGATCTCTGGAATCAGCGGTGATTTACGTTCTTTGCAAGCAGCGGCAACCCAAGGAAATTACCGCGCGCAACTGGCCATCGATGCTTTTTGCCACTCGGTGATTAGGTATATTGGGGAATACTATGTTATGCTTCAAGGCCTTGATGTTCTAACCTTTACTGGTGGGATTGGCGAGAATTCATCCTTAATACGACAGAAAATCTCAGCAGCATTGTCCTTTACCGGTTTAAAACTGGATGAGGCCGCTAATCAAGGAGAAAATGAAGAACTGATTTCGACACCCGATTCTAGCATTAAAGTTTATGTTATTAAAGCGGAGGAAGAACTAGCCGTTGTTTCGCAGGCAGTGGCTTTGGTCTATGAAAAAAGCAGAGATCAAGGAGGGATTTCTAAGAAATGAAGATAATTTCAGCTCTTGAGGCAGCTAAATTGGTACGTGATGGTGATTCGATCACAACTGAAGGCTTTCTTAATTCAGTCTATCCCGAGAAGTTGGTTTCTACGCTAGAAAATCTGTTTCTGGAAACCGGTCATCCTAAGGATTTAATCCTTTGTCTCGGCGGTGGTAAAGGAACCGGTGGTTGGGAGAACTTGGGTTTAAACCATTTTGCCCATGAAGGGTTTATAAAGAGATTTATGGGCAGCCATACCGGTGTTTGTCGTAAATTAGAACAGATGGTTGCGGATAATAAAATCCCCGGTTATACCTACCCACAAGGGATTGCCGGAGCGATCTTTAGAGCGGCCGGCGCCGGACAACCAGGTATTTTATCAAAAATTGGGATCGGGACCTTTATCGATCCCCGGGTTGGCGAAGGGGGTAAAATGAATGCCTTAGCCTTTGAAGAAGATTATGAAGTCGTACGGGTGATGACTATTGATGGGGAAGATTATTTATATTATAGAACGCATCCAATCGATGTCGCCTTTTTACGAGGAACAACCGCTGATGAGAATGGGAACATCTCCATTGAAAAAGAGGCACTAAACTTAGACCTTCTTCCGATTGCCCAGGCTACGAAAGCTACCGGCGGAAAAGTCTTCTTTCAGGTGGAGCGAATCTGCGCTACCGGTACACTTCATCCCAGAGCAGTGAAGATTCCAGGGGTTTTAGTTGATTATGTTATTGTTTCTGAACCGGAGTATCATCAACAGACCTTAACGTATAGTTATAACCCGGCTTATACAGGAGAAATTAGAGTCCCAGTCCGTGAGAGTACGGAAAAAAAAGATGAGCAAGTTACCGTTAAGAAGATAATTCAAAGACGGGCAGCCTTTGAATTAAAAGGCTTGAAAGGTGTTTTAAATTTAGGAATAGGCTCTTCTGACGGGGTGGTGGCGGCCGCAAGAGAGCTTGGGATTAAGCACGAATTGATCTCGACTTGTGAGTCAGGGACGATTAATGGCGTTCCGGCTACCGGATTGGACTTTGGCGCGGCGACTAACCCCGAGGCGATTATTGATATGGTTGATATGTTTTCAATTTACAATGGATACGGTTTGGATTTTACAGCGTTGGGGATGGGACAGGCTGATCAGTACGGAAATGTCAATACCACAAAATTTGGTTCAAGAGCGCCTGGTCCCGGAGGATTTATTGATATTTCGCAAAGCGCCCGAAAAGCGGTATTTGTCGGGGCTTTTACTGCCGGAAAACTAGAAGTGAAAGTTGAAGATGGCCAATTAAAGATTATTCAAGAAGGTAATATTCGTAAATTTGTTAAGCAAGTCGAACAGATCAGTTTTAGCGGTACTGAAGCCACCCGTAATAAACAAGATGTCTGGTATGTTACTGAACGGGCCGTCTTCCACTTGGAAGAGGGTAAAATGGTACTGATGGAGATTGCTCCTGGTATTGATTTAGAGAAACAGATCCTTGCTTTGATGGATTTTAAACCTATTGTTTCTCCTAATTTACGAGTGATGGATCAAAGTATCTTTAAATGATGATCATAAAATAAGGAGGCAAAAAGATGAGCGGCTCAAATCTTTTAGTTAACAAAGGAATAATAACAGAAGTTATTGTTAACAGGGCTCATGCGGCAAACTCATTGAATAATGAGGCTTGGCAGGAACTGGTTCATACTTTTCGCGCGATCGATGAGGACGATTCGATTCGGGTCGTGATTTTACGCGGACAAGGTGAAAAGGCTTTTATTGCCGGGTCTGATATTAGTCAAATGGTAAAGATGGAACCCCACGAAGCTGCTTGCTTCGATGAGCTCTGTCATCGGGCACATATGGCGATCTTGGGACTTAGTAAGCCGGTAATCGCCGCTATTAATGGCGTAGCTCTTGGTGGCGGTTGTACTCTGGCAGCGGCTTGTGATTTTCGAATCGCTAGAGAGAAAGCACGGCTTGGTTTACCTGAGATTAATCTTGGGATCATGCCGGGGGCAGGGGGACTAAAAATTGTTAGCCGTTTGATTGGACCAGCCAAGACCAAACAGCTGGTTTATACCGGCGATCTTATCCAAGCAGATGAAGCCCTGACGATCGGACTGGTAGACCGTGTGGTAGAGGCCGAGCAGTTAAATGATGAAGCACGTGCTTTTGCCGAAAAATTAGCAGAGAAATCGCCATATAGTTTACGGTTGGCTAAATCTGCGATTGGTGAGTATACCGGCCTTAATAAAGAATTGGGCTTTGCCTATGACACCCTAGGCTTTGCTATTTGCACCTCTACTGAAGAGAAGAAAGAAGCAATGACCAAGTTCTTAAACAAAGGTAAATAAAGTTTGATTCTACTGCAAAAGTAATAGATATTCTTGACAATTTATTATAACAATTCTTTGCTATTTATATTTTAGAGGACCTGTATCTTCCTGATTTAAGATCACACCCAAGACCCGGTTCTTTATAATTAATATGAATCATAAAAATCGTTCTCGGCAGTAGAATCAAAATTAAAATAAAAAGAGGAGGAGAGAAATATATGCATAGGTACGAAGATTTTCACCACATTATTATCGGCGATAAAGTCACATACGCAAAAACAATGACCGAGACAGAAACATATATCGGGGTAGGGTTAATAGGCGCTTTAAACCCGGTTCATATTGATGAGGAATATTGCAAAGGAACCCGGTTTAAGAAACGGATTGGTGTCGCTATGCTAGTTTATGCTCTCTCGGTTAGCACTGCGGAAAACTTCATGGTTGGTCCGGGAACGGTTTTAACCTCTTTAGATGGAAAATTTGTCGCGCCAGTCTATTATGGGGATACGATTAGCACAGAAGTGGAAGTCGTAGCTAAGGACGCGTCGGCGCGCACAGTTACCTTTAAACACACGATGACCAATCAAGATGGAAATACAGTTATGCTTGGCGAATTTACTTTAAAAGTTCCGGAGGTGAAATAAAATGATTGACATTCTTAACGGAAAAACAGTTGAAGAAGTCGTCATTGGAGAAAAAGCTTCTATGTCTAAAACCATTGGAGAAACTGACGTTTATATGTTTACGGCCTTAACCGGATCGCTAAACCCTTTATATCAAAATGAAGTTTATGCTTCGAAGACAGAATACGGTCGGAGAATTGTTCCAGAATTATTACTTGCTTCGATGTTACCGGCTACCCAGGGGAATTTTTTGCCGGGAGAGGGTAATGTCCATCTCAAACAGAAACTGGAGTTTCATAAACCGGCGTTTATCGGCGATACTGTTACTACAGAAGTTGAGATCATTAATAAAGATGTAGTAAAAAACAGGGTTACTATTCGGAACACTTGTCGCAACCAAAACGGTGAAGTCCTAGTAACCGGAGAAGCAGTGGTGTGGCCGAAGAAAAATGAATAAAGGCAGGGTGGTATCTCCCCAAACTGCGATGGTATCGGGTCTTCGATTTTATAAGGAGGAGATTTTGTGAAAGCTACTTTTATTTCTCCACAGGAAGCTGTCAGTTACATTAAAAACGAGTCAACCGTTGCTCTTGTGGGTATGACTTTAGTAGGAGCGTCAGAAGCTATTTACAAGGCGGTTGAAGGGAGTTTTTTCAAGAATGGATACCCAAATAATCTTACGATTGTTCATTCGGCGGGACAAAGTAATCGTAAAGATGGGATCCAACACTTTGC
>DHOO01000039.1:91673-98689 GCA_002409975.1 Firmicutes bacterium UBA5388 | reverse complement strand
ATGCAGTTAATACATGAAAATAAGATTGAAGCTTATTGTATCCCGCAAGGACAAATTGCTCACCTTTACCGGGCGATGTCTCATGGCAATCCTGGACGTATTACAAAAATTGGTTTAAATACCTTTGTTGATCCCCGTCTGGAAGGGGGAAAAATGAACGAACGGACGAAGGCGTTGCCGGACATTTCAGAGGTAATTACGATTAAAGATGAAGAGTTTATGTTTTATCATGAAATCCCTCTTGATGTGGTAATTTTCCGGGGAACGACTGCCGACGAAAATGGTAATATTACAACAGAAGACGAACCGATGAAACTGGAGATTCTTCCGGCGGTTTTAGCTGCTAAGCGTTTCGGCGGAAAAGTTATTGCTCAAGTTAGAAGAGTTGCTCAAAATGGGACCTTACATGCTAAAGATGTGGTTGTGCCCGGAGTATTTGTTGATGCTATTGTAGTAGCCCAATCTAATGAGGATCACCCACAGACCAATTGTACTCTTTATGATCCGGTTTATTCAGGTGATCTCAAAGTGCCTACTGATGCGATCCAGCCGATACCGTTTAATATCCGGAAAGTAATTGGACGTCGCGGCGTCATGCTTTTAAAGAGTGGAAGTATTATTAACCTAGGGACGGGAATTCCTAATGATACGGTTGGACCGGTTTTGTTTGAAGAACAACTGAGTGATCAGATTATGGTTACGGTTGAGTCCGGTCTCTATGGAGGAATACCAGAGGGCGGGATTGATTTTGGGATCGGTAAAAATGTGGAAGCTTTTATTACTCACCAAGAGCAATTTGACTTTTACAACGGCGCCGGAGTTGATTTTACCTTTATGGGAGTGGGTGAGATTGATCAATATGGTAATGTCAACTCAACAAAATTCGGTAGCCGGGCGCCGGGCGCCGGTGGGTTTATTGACATCACTCAAGGGGCAAAAAACTGTGTTTTCCTTACGACCTTTACGGCCCAAGGACTTGAAGTTGAATTTAACGAGAAAGGGGTTCAAATTAAGCAAGAGGGCAAGACCAAAAAATTTGTGAACAAGATTCAACAGATGTCTTATAATGCTGAATGCAGGACCAAGGGTCAGAATGCTTATTACGTAACAGAACGAGCAGTTTTTAAATTGGTGAAGGATGGGATCGAATTAATTGAGATTGCTCCCGGCGTAAATTTGGAGGCGGATATTTTGGCCAATATGGAGTTTAGACCAAAAATCTCCCCACATTTAAAAGAAATGGATCCCAGGATCTTTTTAGATAAACCGATGAAATTATCACTTTAAGCCGAGAGGATAGAATAATTAATTCAAATGTTCAAAGCCGCCCATTCTTGGGCGGTTTTTGACTAAAGAAAAACGAATTATTTTATTCGAAAAATGAAAGGTATTAATTGAGATTATATTGTTTTATTGTATAATGAATAATGGACAATAGCTACTTACTAAGATTGTGACTCATGAACGAAGATCTAGAGGAATAATAGAATTAGACATTCCTTAGGATGGCAAAGTTGTGGACAAAATCATAAAATGTTTGAAGGGATGAATAAAGAACATGATTATTGGTCAGTTTAATGATTCGTTCCAACCAATAATGGATGGGGTGGCAAATGTAACTAGGAATTATGCTTACTGGTTACATAAAAAGTATGGCTCATGTTATGTTGTAACCCCGAATTTTCCTAAGTATGAAGACTGTGAAGCTTTCGAAGTAATTAGATATTTTTCTCTCCCGATACCGGTGAGGCCTCCTTATCGCTTAGGGATTCCCCATATTGATCTTGAGTTAAGAAGAAAACTTAAAGAAATTCCTTTTGATCTTGTACATACTCATTCTCCATTTTCCTCCGGGCAATTGGCGCTAAAAATTGCGCGAAACAGAAGAATACCGATTGTCGCGACCTTCCATTCAAAATTTTATGATGACTTTAAAACAGCTACGAAATCCGATGTTCTAGCACAATTTGGGGTTAAGCAGGTCATAAACTTTTTTAATTCTGTGGATGCGGTTTGGACCGTGAATAAAGCTACAGTAGAGACTTTAAGAGAGTATGGGTATAAGGGAGCAGTCGATGTGGTTTATAATGGGATTGATTTTACCCCTGTTTCAAATTTTGAAACCAGACGTCAACAGATCGATGAGTTATTTACGCTTTCACCTCAGGAAAACGTGCTACTTTTTGTTGGGCAACATATTTGGCAAAAAAATTTAAAACTACTGATCCAGGCTCTTCATTTTTTACACCAATGGGGAACAAGTTTTAAAATGATCTTTGTCGGAACTGGCTTTGCTGAAAAGGCGATGAAGGAACAAGTACAGGAATTAGGGATAAATAATAAAGTAATCTTTCTGGGTAATCTCCTTGATCGGGAATTATTAAAATCATTATATGCCCGGGCTGACCTTTTTCTTTTCCCCTCTATTTATGATACCGCTGCGATTGTGGTCAGAGAAGCAGCAGCGGTTCAATGCCCTTCAGTGGTAGTCGAGAATGCTAATTGTGCGGAAGGATTAATCGATAATTATAATAGTTTTATTGCTCCTAATGATGCGGAATCTTATGCCCGGAAGGTTAAAGAAGTTCTTTCTAATCGCCCTCACCTAAGTCAAGTTGGAGAGAAGGCTCAACAGACACTCTCCAGGCATTGGGAGCAAATAATAGAAGAAGTAGCTGAGAAATATCAAAACCTTATCATTGAATATAAAAATAAGGAAAGGTTTTCCGTTAGCATTAACTACTGATGAATACTTGTTGAATTTTTACTCCATGACTACCTCTGGTGTTTTTCTTATGGTAAAATAAGATTGAAAAAACTGAAAGGCGGTCAGGGCGTGTCGGATGAGAGATATATTGCGGTTATTGGTTCCCGCCATTTTTACGGCAAAAAGATTTTCAAACCTGCGCAAATAGTAAAACTAGTCAAAGAGCCGGAAAATATTTATGATGATGAGGCGATTCGAGTAGAAATTACACCTGTTGGGCAAGTAGGTTATGTAGCCAACAGTACAGCTACGGTTCCAAGGGGTTGCCATAGCGCCGGAAGAATATATGACACCTTTGATCAACACTGCTTTGGTGTAGTTAGGTTTCTTACTAACGAAACCGTGATTGTCGAACTACTGGAAAAAGTGCGGATGCAAATTGTTTTAATTGAAGAAAGCGATCTCAATCAAACAAGATAACTTATTACCCCTAGAGGGTTAATAACACCCTCAGATTTAACGAAATATTGATATTACAAAAAAGGTTGAGGAGTGCTGATATGCAACTACTAGTTTTTGTTTTGAATAAAGTAGATCGTTTAGAGGACCTTTTGAAAGAATTGTTAAACGTAGGAATAAAAGGGGCAACTGTCTTGGAGAGTACAGGGATGGCAAGGGTCTTACATGATGCCATTCCGATCTTTGGTTCGCTCAAGATGCTTGTTAATCAAGGTTACTCTTATAGTAAAACAGTATTTGTTGTTTTAAAAGATGATCAGGTTAAATTAGCAATAGATTCGTTAAAGCAAGTAGTAGGTGACCTATACAAACCGGATGTAGGGATTCTTTTTACCATTCCTCTTAACCAGGTAGAAGGTGGAAATTTTAGCTAAAATCTACCTTTGGATCAATAAAAGTTATTTTTGCCCTAATTATTATTGGCTTGGATGGTGTTTTACTTTTTGTTGGTAAACTATAAATTCAGTAAATTAATCTGCATAGGAGTTCGGATAATAGATGCATATTCTTTATTATTTAGCGATTATTCTTTTTTCTGGAATAATCCTGGCACGGATTGTCTCCAAATTAAAGTTACCTAATGTTACCGGTTATTTGTTAGCCGGAATTATTATTGGGCCGTCAGTTTTAGGGCTTGTTCCTGGCGATGTCGCTTCCTCATTTTCCTTAATTTCTGTGGCGGCTTTGGGCTTTATTGCTTATAGCATCGGTAGTGAATTGAATTTGGAACATATTCGAAAAAGTGGCCGGACTATTTTCTGGATCACATTACTTGAGGCTTTGGGAGCGGTGATGATCGTTGATCTGGCGATGATCTTTATTTTCCGACAACCGGTGGCCTTTAGTCTTGTTTTAGGCGCGATTGCGGCCGCCACCGCCCCAGCAGCAACGATTATGGTCGTACGTCAATATAAAGCTAAAGGACCACTAGTCAGCACTCTATTACCGGTGGTGGCGATGGATGACGCAGTGGCGATTATTGTTTTTGGTTTTTCAACCGCGGCGGCCCAAGCCATCATTAGTACAGGTATAGATGGCTCGATCGGAATTTTAATCTTTCGCTCGCTTAGAGAAATTGTTTTGGCTTTATTTATTGGTTTTCTTGTAGGACTCTTCCTCTCCTATTTTTCTCGAAAAGCCAAAGGTGAAGAGGAACTACTATCTCTTACTATTGCTTCTCTTTTTCTGACGATTGGTATTTCCTATTTTTTAAAGGTATCTCCGCTTCTTTCTTGTATGATGGTGGGGGCGACTGTTTCGAACCTGGCTTATAATAAAAACAGACTATTTTCGATTGTTGATCGGTTTACACCCCCCATCTTCCTCGCCTTCTTTACCTTAGCTGGAGTTGAATTAAAGTTTGACATCCTTCATCAGGTAGGATTGATCGGTGCTGGTTATGTGGTTTTTAGGGTTATTGGGAAAATGCTCGGCGCCTACCTGGGAGCGAAGATTACCGATGCTCCGGCTGTTGTCCAAAAGTATCTAGGGTTAGCTCTTATTCCTCAAGCAGGAGTAGCAATTGGTCTTTCGATGATTACTGAACAGATTATTCCAGGGATGGGAGCAGTAATTAGGACCATTATTCTCTCAGCTACAGTTATTTATGAGTTGGTTGGTCCGGTAGCAGCCAAGATCGCTTTGAAAAAAGCAGGAGAAATAACTGTCAAAGAGTAACAGGGAAGATTGGATTTTTGTAGGAGATCAATATCTTGCGATCAAATCGTAAATAATTGAATTAGGTAATTCTGTGAAGATCCCTAGAAAAGAATTGAAAGGCTGGTTTAAACCAGCCTTCGCTCTTCGTTTATAGGTGCATTTCTTAAGATAGTATTTACATCATCGAACTAGGGGGTATTTACTTGTTCTGTAATTTACTGCTGTTAGTGTTTGGTGTTTTTTGCTGCGCAACCTCAGTGATATTTATTAAGCTTTCTCAGATCCAACCAATTACTTTATCTTCTTTCCGTTTATTGACAGCTACAATTTTTCTTATGCCAATCTTTTTTAAGGAATACCGGGTTTATAGAGAAAAAATTTCCCTTAAAGACTTTTTAACCCCGGTCTGGCCAGCAGTCATTCTTTCTTTTCATTTTATCTCTTGGATTGCTGCTGCCCGGCTGACTTCGGCTGCCAATGCCAGTTTAATTGTGAACCTTGTTCCTTTGGTTATGCCCTTGTTACTTTATGTTTTTCTTAAAGAAAAAATCGACAAAACAGAAACAATAGCTACGCTGATCGCATTAGCTGGTGTAAGTTTACTTGGCTTCTCTGATTTCAGCGCCAACCCAGAATTTCTGAAGGGCGATATCCTTAGTTTTATCTCAATGCTCTTTTTAAGTATCTATTTAGTATTAGGTAGGAAGAATTCGGACCAAGTTAGTTTATGGCTCTATATTGTCCCTCTTTACTTTTTCGCTTTTTGTATCTGTTTTGTTGTTGCGCTTATTTTCGAAACTCCGCTTCGTTGTTATGAGGCCAGAGATATTATAATCGCTATCGGCCTCGGTCTAGTGCCTACAGTAATTGGACATACGGTATTAAATTATGCAATGCAGCATCTTCGTGGTCAAGTGGTCAGCATTTTTAGCATGTTTCAATTTGTCTTTGCGGGCGTAATGAGCTATTATCTCTTTAACGAAGTGCCAACCAAGACCTTTTATTTTGTAAGCCTTCTCCTGACTATTAGTGGTATACTGGTAACCATAGGCGCCACGGGCCTCTCTTCTTTTTTACGCAAAAAATCCCAGCCATTTAAATGAACTTTAATTGTCATAAAATAGCTTTTATCTGGTTTAGGCTTTGCTTTTGAGAGCGGCCTTTTTTTTTACCAACTCAGCTATTTCTGGGAAAGAACGTCGTAACTGAACGATGATCCAACCATGTATTTTACTATCGCCATTAAACCATGCTTCCGTAATTAAACTTAAAAAGAGCATCAATTCTTCGGGTGGACAGATAATATTTGTTTTCTGCTCACAGGAGATGTTTTCCGGTCGAGCATGTTCTCCTTTTAAGAGCCAATCAATAGATACCTCATAAAGTTCTGATAAGAGAACAAGAGCTTTAGCAGAAGGATCGTGTTTACCATTTTCCAATTCACTTAGGTTACCAGTGGAAATCCCCGTTTTGGTGGATACGTCAAGGATAGTTAATCCTTTGCTGATACGGGCGTTTTTTAGACGATTAGCTAAGTTTGTCATAGAATACTGGAAAATATCATATTTTCCCTATAAACCTCCTCTCTTTTGTGAACTAATAATAGTATAGAAATATTATTGGCATATATTTCTTTAGCCCCAGTTTAATCCGGTGATAAGATAAGTTTATGTCTTTGTTATTTCAAGATAAATTTCGGATTAAAGATAAAAAGGGCTAAATGTTCTCCACATTCCGACCGATTACTATCATAAGAAGAAAATAGGGAGCCGCAAATATAAAAACTAGTATTAAAAAAGGACATAGAATGATTTCGTCAAATACAATTTTCGAAATATTAAAAAAACAATTGTTATTTATTATGGTTACCGGTGGTTGTATTAAAAGCTTGTAAGCCATATGAAAGTTCTATTTTTATTCTTTCGATTGCACAGCAAAGCTAGAGTAGATAACTATCTACAAAACAAAGATATAGATTTGTTCCTTGGTTTACTGATGAGTGACAGTTATGAATAACATTATTACCAATAGATTGTTTTCGTTTGCTGATTTCCAATTCTTCACTTAACTTAAAAAATTAATAGAACTAAAGTGATATTTGATTAATTTTAAAGTAGTCGCTCACGCTGGC